>CAIYOV010000472.1 GCA_903927935.1 uncultured Bacteroidota bacterium
GCCATAGGTCTGAGGTAAAACACCCATGTCAACCACAATCGAACCACTGAATGTTGTTCCGGCAGATTGTATGTTGGCCTGATCGGTAATTACTTTACCGGTGGCATCAGTAATGGTAACGCAATATATACCGGCACCAATGTTCGTTAGATCTTGTGTAGTAGCACCGTTAGACCATAAGTATGTAAAAGGACCTGTTCCGCCCACAACCGTTAAGTCAAGCGACCCGTTGCTTTGGTTAACTGCCGGTTCTGTTACGTTGATAGCACTGGTTAATGATGTTTGAGATTGAATGATTATTGAACTGCTGGCTGTACATCCCAAATTGTCAGTTACAGTAACTGTATAAGTACCCGCACAAAGGTTATTAATAGTTGTAGCTGTTGAACCATTACTCCACAGAACGGTATAAGATGCCGGTGCCGGATTATTACATAAAGTTACAATAATCTGTCCCAGGCACACATTTGAACAAGGCAAATCTTTTTTCATTAAACAAACAATAGGTTTTGCTCCTACTGTTATTTGTACTGTATCGGCACAACTGCCTGAACCTAGCTGGAAAAGATAAACACCCGCAGATGTCATACCCGTAACAGCACCCGAATTTGCGTTAACACTTGCTGCTGCCGGACCCGATAAGAAACTCCAGGTTCCCTGAGGTGCAGCTCCCAAACTAGCCGTAGTTGCCGGCTGGCAAATAACCTGGTCGGCACCTGCACTGGCTTTTACAGCATCTTTAATTACTAAAGTGGCAGGTATGGTATAACCGCAAGAAGGATTGCTTGGGTGAAATACCTGAACAGCTGTATAGGTGCCGGCTGATAAACCAGAGATAGTTAAAGTACCGGTAACGCCTGCAGTGGTATAATAGAAAGGACCTTGCTGAGCGCCTCCATCTTTGCTATAATAAACGCCATACTGAACACCCGGTAGTAAGTTACCGTTAGTAATTACTATTGAACCGGTAGCGGTGCCACAGGCAGTTGTTGAGTTCGTATCAATAGTAGCCCCTGCCTGATTAACACAATGGTATCTGATAACTAAGTAGTCTTCTACCTCACCGCTGTTTGCAGAAGCAGTAGGCGAAGGGCTCGTTACAAAAAAAGATGCCTGAGTAGTTAACCTCAAACGCATATAAGTAGTATCATTAGCTGCGATAAAGAAAGTATTGGAGGCATTGTAACCTGTCCATCTTAGTGTGGCAGTTGTTGCACCTGAAGGCACTAATACAGTGTCTACTTCATTATTATCGAAGGTTCCGTTTTCGTTAAAGTCAATCCAGCCGGCCAGTATAGCAGTTACACCTGAAGTATTGGTTACGCTTACTACCTGCGTAAATTTAGTAGAAGTATCCTGTACCAAAACCTGAGTACCGGCTATACCGTCCTCATCATCAGGTGTAGTTCCGTTTAAATCATCGCCATCCGATTTATATGAATGCTGCGATGCATTTTCAACATCTTCAGTTGAACCAATTTTTAAGGCACCAAAAACATCATGCACAGGATCCCCATAACTTGCAGGTGCATCGCCAAAATCAAGATTCAATGGAATTGCAATTCTCCATTTAAAAATCATGTGCGCATCATCACCAGCAGTTGAAGCTGACTGGTCAAAACCTAAACCTCCTATAGGGTTAGGTGTAAGCGAAGTGCTGTGAGTAGTAGTTCCCAAAACAATAAGCGAATCGCCCTCAACCTGAAAGTGGTTACTTCCTTTAGGCACACCAGTGGCGCCCAGATAATCGTTGCCGGTACCTCCTATATAAGTTGAATAAAGTTGAGTGGTCAAATTCGTCCGCATTACATTGTAGAAGATATCCCAGGTTCCTCCGTTAAAACTGCCATCATAGAAAGAACCGCCATCCGCAAGATTTAATACATCGAAATCAGTAGACCCGGTTTCTCCGAAAACCATCACCGCATAGGGTGTATAAGCCCGGATCGTATTTCCGCGATCATCGCCTGTACCTCCAAAATAAGTGGCTACCCAAGGGCTGGTAGCTCCTGCATTCCAACCTAATTTTGGAGTTTTTCCAATAAAACCATCGTTCGTTCCTCCTGCATTAACAGTCTGAAAACGATTACCTGCCGAATTAGCTCCCAGATAAAAATTGGTACTGGCTGTATGTCCGGTTATAAATATGGTATCGAATACCCCTATGGTCATTCCAAAAAATTCATCGTTAAGCGTACCTCCGAAACGGCTCAGCATTAGAGCAGTACCTCCTGCAGAAGGCAAAACCCCTATTACACCATCAGTTCCTCCGGTACTGTTGGCAATACCGTTGGCCACGTTATTAACCAATGCCGGGAACGAAGTTGCAAGAGTAGAAGAGCCCGAAAAGGCAACATCACCATTACTGAAGAGTTGAATATCATTTAACTGATCGGTACCGGTACCGCCAATGTACGTTCCGAAAACCCGTGTGCGGTAATTTGTAAATTTACCAATATACATTTCGGAACCGCCACGATAAGTAGCCGCTGCTGCGTTGAGAATATATCCGGTAAAGCCTACTGAATCTGTAATAGTCCCTCCAACCACATAACTACTATCACCCGTTGCCCGAATAGTGTACATTTCATCACCGGTACCACTGCCGCCCATGTAAGAAGAGTATCTCAAGGTATCAAGTGATTTATCGAAGACTGCTACGAAACCATCCTTACTGCTTTTGGTCGCATCAAAAGGTGTGTTTACCATTGGTAAACCGGGAGTTGCACCCTGATCAACATCGGTAGTTCCGCAAACAAATAAGTTATTGCCGCTTGGCGATAAACTTAAACCATAAGCCGCATCTGGTGATGTACCTCCAAAATAGGTAACAGCTAAAAGTGCACTTCCATCCGATTTTATTTTGTATATAATGGCGTCTCTTCTTCCTGAACCCGATCCGGTTACAGCATCAGCATACGTTGAATCATATCCATAAAGAGTTGAGTTGCCGGTATAAGCGCGGGTAAATGAATTGTTGCTTGCACCCGCACAGAAAACGTTTCCTGCGGCATCCAGCTCAGTAGCATAAAGATATTCATCAAAGTTGTCGTCATTATCATCGAACCAGGTTCCCCATTTCAAACTTGGGTCAATAATTAAGGCGTACCGGTTATCAATTTTCCCATCCGCATTAAATGCCACGGCATCACCTTCTATATTAAAGGTCATTTTCACAGCCACCTTCTTTCCATCAACTATCTGGTAAGCTTCCGGTATATCAAATTTTACATTATCAAAATTCAACTTTACATTTAAATCGCCTTTCTCATCAACAGCCAAACCTTCCTGACCCTTGAAATGCATTTTTATCTTGCGATAATCAGCACCGGGGCTAACCACCCAGTCAAACTCTACCACATTTTTGTGCTGGCTGTACATACGAAGGTCAACTCCTTTATATACATCCTGTAGTTCTAATTCTCCGAAACTCGAAACATTGCTCGCCCATTTATCGCGATTAGGGCTGGTAAAAAAGTTGTACTTGGTGGGTAGTTCGTTCTTCTTTAATATAGTATAGTCGGCATTAGCTCCGTCAAATGTCATTCCCCAGCGGTGAGCCAGGTCTTTCTTTTCAGGCTCAACAATATTTCCTTTGGCATCCATTTGGTCTGTGCCATTCTCTACTGTTTTGGTAGAAACAAAATAGAGTTCATCTTTCTTAAGGAATAAGTTTCCGATGTTGGTTTTACCTATTACCTTAACCTCGGCAGGCAACTGCCCTTTGTTCTCCACAAAACGGATGCTGTTGCTGCTTTGCTTTACCAGTTGCTTTATATCAGCCTTAGTCATGTCCTTACCACTTGCCTGAGCAGAGGCTGAGCCGGCAAACGCCATTAATAAAATAGACAGACAAAGCAATTTGCCTTTGGAGGTAGATTTTCTGTTATCCATAAATATGTTCTTTGAAAATGTAGTGTGCGAGTGGGTAAAGTTTGCCATAGTTTGATGCTTTACTTTATATAAAAAAGGGACGGTAAAAAACCATTCCTGAGTTAGTTCAATTTTCAATAATTAAATCCGTTTGCTCCGCTATACACAAAAACGTTACATGTGGAAAGCAAAAAAATCGCCTTCCTCAGATAGGTTAAGTGTATGCAATTAGCTGTTGTAAAGTATGTCATCCAAATAAAGTCATTTTCGTCCTTCTATAGATTTCAGCTACCATTTTTTCGTCAGCGGTCGCAAATATATCATTTAAGTTAATTTATGCTACTGTCTTAGAAATAATAAGATTGTTATCAACAGCAAATTCAATGACCACTTCAATTCAATTTAGGTCAATTTTAATCCATTCATCCAAAATCACCAAATTTCTTATGATTAAAATCATACCATGGTTCAATTTTATTTTAATATAAAAAAGGGTAAAACCATTTTTCATATTAGATAAAAACGGATATTCCTGCCAAATCGGTTGCAATACCTTCTACCAAATACGGTACACCAACTTCCACATACCCAAATCCCTTTTTACGTACCCTTCTGCCTTCACTCCCCTATCTGAATCATTTTGCCACTTTCACTTTAGTTGGCCTTTTGATATGTTCTTTTTCAAGAAAGTCATTGAAATCGCAAATGTATATGCACAGAAAACATCGGCAGTGACAGCGAATACCAGCTGTTATGATTTCCATCATGTCTCATACCATTCTCTCGGTTTGCCTTTGTTGTAGAAGGCAACGATTGGACATACAAAAGCAAGATTTGTACTTTAAAGTAAGGTGGTGCATTCCTAACCTAGAACGGGATGCGTGATATTTGAATAAGCAACGTCCATAAGCACGTAAGTAACAACGTTTAATGAATATTATAACCGTTGACGGAGTTATTGCCTGCTTTACTGCGACTGACACTCAAACCTTTGTGGGCATTGCCTGCTCTGTTGCGACAGACACCCACACACTTGTGGGCATTGTCTGCTCTGCTGAGACAGACACTAACACACTTGTAGGCATTGCCTGCTCTGCTGCGACAGACACTCACACACTTGTGGGCATTACCGGCTCTGCTGCGACAGACACTTACACATTTGTGTGCATTGCCTTCTCTGCTGCGACAGACACCCACACATTTGTGTGCATTGCCTGCTCTGCTGCGACAAACACTCACACATTTGTGTGCATTTCCTGCTCTGCTGCGACAGACACTCACACACTTGTGGGCACTACCTTCTCAGCGGGAAATAAAGGTAGTTTCCTTAATAATTAATGAGCAGAACTTTTCACTTTCAATTAAAAGTGTATTTTCCGCACTTCAAAAATTAAACTATGGGAAGACCACCTACCAAACCGAAAAGATTTAAAGACGGATTTTATATTGAAGTCCGAAACAAAGGAGCTAATGCCGGAATGAAAATACATTTCGATACGGCTCATGAAATGGAAGCCGCTGCAGCAATGTACGGCTCGAGTAAAGAAGTGGCAATTTTGGGAGAACACAAACGAGACCGTTGGTTAAATCTGGAGCCTGCTGCAGAAGAAAAGCGCGTAAAAAAAATGCGTCTTGACAGACCTAGAGAAGCACCTAACAAATATGTTAAAGGGGCTAACCGTATTGCCCCTGCTAAGGAAGTTACTCCTGTTAAAGCTGCTAAAGCGGAGAAGCCTGCAAAAAAGGAAAAACCAGCTAAACCAGCCAAAAAAGCAAAAGCAGCTAAACCTGCTAAAAGCGTAAAAAAGGCGAAACCGGCAGCAAAAGCTAAGGCTAAGAAGAAGAAATAAATTTCTCTTTTATAAAAAAACGAATGCGGAATTCAGAACTTTTAGTTTTGCTTTCCGCATTTTTAATTAATAAACAGTATGGCAATTCTCTCCAAGTCGTATAAGCAACAAAAAATTGAGGGCAACTTTGATGCAATAGTTATTGGCTCCGGTATGGGCGGAATAGCTACCGCTGCCTTTTTAGCCAAGGAAAAAAAGAAAGTATTGGTGTTGGAAAGGCATTATACACCCGGTGGGTTTACACATGTATTTACCCGTAACAAATACGAATGGGATGTAGGTGTGCATTATCTGGGCGATATGCATCGTGAGCATACCGAGTTGCATAAAATGTTCAACTACATTACCGATGGAAAAATGAAATGGGAAGAAATGGGCAGTCCGTACGACATTATGTTTTTCGGAAATGCTAAATACGAGTTTCCAGCCGGTACCGATGAGTTTAAAGCTAAAATGAAATCGTATTTCCCTGGTGAAGAGAAAGCAATTGATGAATATGTTGAATTAGTTTATAGCACTCAGAAAAGCCAGCGATGGTTTTTTGCAGAAAAAATTCTTCCCAATTGGCTGAGTGCATTAATCGGCAACCGGTTGCGCAAAAGCGGATTAAAAGGAAATAAAACCACGCTTGAAGTTTTACAATCAATTACTAAAAACAAAAAACTGATTGCTGTACTTACAGGGCAGTATGGCGATTATGGTTTACCTCCAGCTCAAAGCAGCTTTTTAATGCATGCAGCCTTGGTAAAACATTATATGAAAGGTGCTTGCTATCCGGTGGGTGGCGCTCAGCAAATATTTAAAACAGTGGCACCTGTTATTTTAAATGCAGGCGGAGAGGTGTTTACCAATGCTGAAGTAAAAGAAGTATTAATTAAGAATGGGAAAGCAGTTGGTGTAAAAATGTTTGATGGCAAAGATTTTTTTGCACCGGTGGTTATCAGTGATGCGGGAATTTACAACACCTACAAACATCTTCTTCCGCAAAAACAAAAAGATGAATTGCAAACCGAAAAGCTGTTTGATAATCTTTCTCCTTCTGTTGGCCATGTTTGCCTTTACATCGGCATTAATGAGTCGAATAGCAACCTGAAATTAGGCAAATCGAACTATTGGATTTTCCCTGACAACTACGACCATGATAAAAGTGTGGAAGATTATATCAAAAACCCCGATGCAGAGCTACCGGTGGTTTATATTTCTTTCCCGTCA
>CAIYOV010000473.1 GCA_903927935.1 uncultured Bacteroidota bacterium
CACATTATCTGCTTTTTCCATCACCCCATAATCTATTGAAATATTAGTGCATTGCGAGTAAGCCTCTTGTAGAAACTTTGCTTCGCTTGGTGTATCATAATGCTTATTGCCTTCACGAAATGCTTCTGCTACTTCCGGCAAATGTTTCACCACAGCACGTAAAAGTGTTTTTGCTTTCCACACAAACATGCCGCTGTTCCACAAAAAATCGCCACTCTTTAAAAATGTTCGGGCAATTTCGAGTGTTGGCTTTTCAGTAAAGGTTTTCACTTTATAAAAATCGCCATGTGGTTTATCATCCTGAAACTGGATATAGCCGTAACCAGTAGAAGGCTTGCTGGGCTTTACCCCGATGGTCACCAGATAAGTATTATCAGCTACAAACTCTACGCACTTGTTTACTACATCTAAAAACTTCTGTTCCTCTAATATCAAGTGGTCGCTGGCGGCAACAATGATGGTGGCGCTTTTATCGCGCGCATAAATTTTATCACAGGCATAGGTAATGCAGGGGGCAGTGTTTCTACGAATGGGCTCTTTCAAAATCTGCGAATCGGCAAGGTTTGTAATCTGCTCCTTTACCAGTTTGTCGTAGGCATTGGCAGTAACCACATAAATGTTTTCGGCAGGCACCATATTCAGGAACCGATCGTAGGTCATCTGCAACAGGGTTTTGCCCGTACCTAAAATATCGAGAAACTGTTTGGGCTTGGCGGTGCGGCTTTCGGGCCAAAAACGACTTCCTATACCACCCGCCATTATTGCAACGTATGTGTTGCTCATTAGTGCATTTTTTATAGAGGCCGCAAAAGTAATTATTCAATTGACGGAACAAAATAATCTCCAACCCATGAACGAGGTTTGAGTTTAGAATGCTGGGAAGGGATTTCAAGACCTTGGGACACGATTTCAAAATGTTGGGAGACGATTTTAGAACATTGGGATGCGATTTCAGAGTGTTTCCAAAAAAAATCAGAATTTTTGACAGTAAAAAGCTGCGATTTTGACCATTTCCCACTAAATATTGAATTGGTTGAGGTGGGAAACTTTAAATGTTACTCAGATAGTTAAGAAAGAAAAGAGAAAGTAGTGCATTTATGAAGTCATCTTTCACCCTTTTCGTGTTCTTTCCTCAAACCCTCAAATCCATACATTGCACTTCTACCTCATCGGCCAATCTTCGCATCATCTTATTCGCCCCTTCATAATAATTTCTATCCTCTTTTTTGCTTTGAAAGTTGTTTGTAAATTCGCCATCCAATTTTTAAAAAGATTATTATCTTGATGCAGAAACAAACACCCTATATTGAGTAGAAGGTTTACGTAATTAAATTTCAGTTTTATGGAGATAGCAGATATGACACCGGCCGAGGCGTTGCAGGAGTTTTTCGGGTTTACCAAGTTTAAAGGAACACAAGAGGCGGTCATTAAATCGGTGCTGGCGGGTAAGGATACGTTCGTGATTATGCCCACCGGTGGCGGCAAATCGGTTTGTTACCAGTTGCCTGCGCTGATGAGCGAGGGCGTTGCTATTATTATTTCGCCTTTGATTGCCCTCATGAAAAATCAGGTAGACCTGATACGTAACTACAGCGAACACGATAGCATTGCCCATTTTTTAAACTCCTCGCTGAATAAAACCCAGCGCGATGTAGTAATAAAGGATATTAAGGGGGGCAAAACTAAAATGCTTTATGTGGCTCCCGAAACCCTCACCAAGCAGGATACAGTTGACCTTTTTAAAGAAATAAAAGTGAGTTTTATTGCGGTAGATGAGGCGCATTGTATTTCGGAATGGGGGCACGATTTCCGCCCGGAATACAGACGAATTCGCGAAATTATTACCGCACTCAATCAGAAATTCCCCATCATCGCCCTTACCGCTACGGCTACCCCGAAAGTGCAGAGCGATATTGTAAAAACACTGGAGATGAAGAAGCCGAATATTTTCATTTCGAGTTTCAACCGCCCCAATTTATATTATGAAGTGCGCACCAAGAAAACGCCACAACTTGCCATTAAGAACATGGTGCAATTTATTAAACAGCGACCGGGCAAGTGCGGAATTATTTACGTAATCAACCGCAAAACCTGCGATGATTTGTCAGAAATTTTACGGGCCAACGGAGTAAAAGCGTTGCCGTATCATGCGGGGCTTGATGGGAAAGTGCGCACCCAAACACAGGATGCTTTCCTGATGGAAGACCTGGATGTAATTGTAGCCACCATCGCTTTCGGAATGGGAATTGACAAACCGGATATCCGGTTTGTCATCCATTATGATATTCCAAAGAGTCTAGAAAATTATTATCAGGAAACCGGTCGAGGTGGAAGAGATGGACTGGATGGTGAGTGCGTAGTTTATTTTTCTTATAAAGATATTGGCAAGCTTGAAAAGTTGCTGCGCGATAAAAGTGTGGCGGAGCGTGAGCGTAATATTCAACTGATTAACGAAACGGTCGCGTATATAGAATCGGCCGAATGCAGAAGAAAATTCCTATTACATTATTTCGGAGAAGAGTTCAACTCCAAAGATTGTAATTGCATGTGTGATAACTGCAAGCACCCGAAAGAAAAATTAGATGTAACAGACGATACTACTTTGGCTATTTCCGTTATTAAGGCTGTTAAAGAAAATCACGATTTGCCTTATATAGCTAAGCTGCTTATAGGCAAAAAGGGGAAAGAAATTACCGATTTTAAATACGATAAGCAACCTTGGTTTGGAAAAGGGGCTGATAAAGATGAGTATCACTGGAACTCGGTTATCCGCCATGCTTTAATGGCAGGACTACTTGAAAAAGACATTGAGCAATACGGTCTACTTAAAATTACTGCCCGTGGTCACGAGTATTTACGTAAGCCGCGCGTAATGAAAGTTTCTATTAATCACAATTATGAAGATGACGGAACAGACGTTGTGGTAGAAGATGGCAGCGCCAATCGCGGAGTGCTTGACCCGCAGGTGCTGAACATGCTCAAAGATTTACGTAAGCAGGTGGGTAAGCAGTTCAATCTTCCTCCGTATGTAATTTTTCAAGATACCTCGTTGGAAGAAATGGCTACCAAGTATCCGATTACTATGGACGAGCTTTGCAACATCGGAGGCGTAAGCAAAGGAAAAGCCGAACGTTATGGAAAGAAATTTATTGAGGAGATAAAGAAGTACGTAGAAGAAAACGATATTGACCGTCCGACAGATTTTGTGGTGAAAGGAGTGGTGAATAAGAGTGGCGATAAAATCAGAATCATCCAAGCAATTGACAAGAAAATTTCATTAGATGAAGTTGCGAAAATGCTTGGCAAGAAACGTTCAGAGTTGATTCATGAATTGGAAACAATAGTAAACTCAGGCACCAAACTGAATCTTGATTATTATCTGGAAACAATTTTAGATGAAGATTTGATGACGGATATCTATGATTATTTCCGCTCAGCAGAAACTGACTCATTAGATGCAGCTTGTGATGAGTTCAGAAACGATGATGTGGAGCCTGAAAATATTCAATTGATGCGTATTAAGTTTATGAGTGAGTTGGCAAATTAAAAATCAGAATAATGCAAGATACTTATGAAATAAAATTGCCGCAGTTTGAGGGTCCCTTTGACCTGCTGCTGTTTTTTATCGAGCGTGATGAATTGGATATCTATGACATTCCCATTTTTAAACTCACTACAGACTTTCTCACTTACATCCACCAAATGGAAACGCTCAATATTGAAGTGGCGAGCGAATTTATTTTGGTGGCTGCCACACTAATGCGTATTAAAGCAAAAATGCTTTTGCCACGCAAAGAAGTTGACCCTGCGACAGGAAAAGAAATTGACCCGCGCGATGAGTTGGTAAGCCGCCTGATCGAATACAAAAAATTCAAAGAGGCTACAGAAACCATGCGTAAACTGGAAGAAGACCGGCAGAATATTGCCAAACGCGGTAATGCCCTTCTGGAGAATAAAGAGATAGCCGAGTTGTTCGAAACAGAATTTGAGATGCAGAGCTTAACCATGTTTCGCTTGTTAAAGTCATTCCAGAATGTGCTTGACCGGTTGGCGCGGGAGAAAACAAAAACAGTAGTTCACACTGTTGAAACACCTGCTTACACTATTCAGGGTGAAAAAATGGTTTTGCTCGAAAAAATTTCAATCGGAAGCAAAACAAACTTTGAGCATGTATTTGAAGGGGTCGGAAACCGAGTTCACGCTATTTTCGTTTTTCTTTCGGTATTAGAACTAATTCAGGAGCAGCAAATAAAAATCACCATTGGCGAAGGATACAACAACTTCTGGTTAGAAAAATCTGACCCGAATGAGGAGAAGGAAATTGTGCTGGAAGGTCAGGAAAATTAAACCTAAGAAAGATAAATACAAACCCTCTCACGCGAGAGGGTTTTTTTATTTTTAGCGCATGAGCGAAAGCACGCAGAAAATAAATTTATGGAAACTGCTCATTCCCGTTTCAATTGGTGTGAGCGTTTCGGTTTATCTGATAACCACCAATTTTAAACTAGATGCTCTTCATTCTATTCATCTTACAAAAAAATTATTGCTCGGCTTATCCCTTGGAGTATTAGTTATTACTAGTCGGGATTTTGCCTTTATGTATAAACTGCGGTTAAGCACTGGTAACAAAATGACCTGGCTTAAAACTTTTCAAACGATTACTATGTGGGAGTTTGGCGCTTGTATTACTCCTAAAATCAGCGAAGCGCCTTTCACACTGTTTGTTTTAAAAAACAGCGGATTGACTTATGGAAAAAGTGTGGCGGTGCTAATGCTGAATGCCTTTTTTGATAACATGGCTTTTGTTTTGGTGTTCTCTATACTATATCTCCTACTGGGCAACAACATGTTTTTGTTCTCTTTCGATTGTCCCGATTTGGCGGGTCATCAAATCATGCAAGGCATTCGCGGCTTTGCTGATAAAGCGTGGATAGGTTATGTGATTATACTATCTGCCTGCATCTTTCTGGGTGTTGCTCTTTTTATGCTTCCTCATGCCACAAAAAAATTCTTTCACCACATTTCTTTGTTCCGTATATTCTCTCGGTTTCAAAAAAGCATTGCTCATCTTGGCGATGAAGTTGAGATAACCGCACATGAGTTCAGAAATAAACCCACTGCATTTTGGATAAAGATGAGCATAGCCACTTTTATCAATTGGATTTCTCGTTACCTGTTAGCCGTTTCTTTGCTATACGCGTTTGCTGTTACAGATTTTGATTTTATTACTGTGCTTTCGCGTCAGTATGTGCTTTGGATTTTTACCAGTATTCCGACAACACCAGGTGCCACAGGTGTAGCGGAACTTTCTTTTATTGCTTTGAACTGCGAGTTTATGCCGGTTGGTTTATCTGCCGCGATTGCGTTGGTTTGGAGAATATATTCTTACTATCTCTACTTAATTCTTGGAATGATTGTTTTGCCAAGATGGGCAAAGCAGGTTACGGCAACCTCTTAAAACAGACATGCCATCCCTTTCTGATCGGGATGGCATCTGATATATCTTCTTATACGCAACAAATCAATTATTGTTTGCTTCCGTTTTCGTAGGTAAGCATTTTTTCTGCTCCTTCTTTTGTAATTAATTTTCCTTGCCCATCGCGCTGATTGTTGTGCCATGAGCCGGTATATTTTTCACCATCTGCCCAGATATAAATCCCTTCACCGTGCATCATACCGTTTAAAAATTCGCCTTCATATTTGTCACCTCTGGCTAAAACGAAAACTCCTTTGCCTGTGCGATTATTGTTTTGAAAGTCTCCTTTGTAGGTATCTCCATTTGCAAATGTCATAGTGCCGTACCCTTCTTTTTTATCAGCAGCAAAATATCCTTCAAATACATTTCCATTGCGGTAAAAATATTTTCCCTTTCCTACTTTAATTCCGTTCACCACACTTCCCTCATAATGATCTCCGTTCGTATAAAGAATATTTCCGTTGCCGGTCATTTTATCGCGAATAAATTCTCCAACATACCGATTGCCGTTAGCAAAGGTATAAGTGCCTTGACCCTGCATTAAGCTATTCACAAACGTTCCCGAGTATTTATCACCGTTCACAAACTCATACGTTCCGGTGCCGTCCATTTTATCGTTTCTCCAATCACCATAATAAGCTGAGCCATCTCTGAAACCAGCTCTACCAGTTCCGTTTCGTTTATCGTTCTTCCATTGACCGGTATACATAGAACCATCATTCAGAATAGCTTTTCCGTAGCCTTCCATTTTGCCGTCTTTGTATTCGCCTTCGTAGCTCCCGTTAACGATGACAAAATCTTCATTTTGTGCCGAAACGTTGAAGATATATAAGATCAAGAGTGCAATTGTCAGAGAGAAATATCTTTTCATAATATAGAGAACGCTATGAAGAAGCAAAGGTTTCAAAGCCTATTTCGGGAAGGGATAAATACAATACGTGCGATAAGAAATAAAAAGTGTAACTTGTATAAAAGCCTACAGATGTGTTAATCAATCAATTTTGAGTATGCTTCTTTCAGCACGAAGCTTTTGCGGTGAAGTGGCGTCTGTCCAAACTCTATAATTGCTTTGCGATGTTTCTCAACACCGTATCCTTTGTTGTTGATCCAATCGTAATTCGGAAATTTGTGGTGTTGCTGTTCCATGAATTCATCGCGATAAGTTTTTGCCAACACCGAAGCTGCCGCAATGCTAAGATACTTTCCATCGCCCCTCACAATAGTTTGATGAGGGATTTTTTTGAAAGGCTTGAATTTGTTTCCATCCACTATAATAAACTGAAATTTCTTTTTCAGTTGCCCTAATGCCTCGTGTATAGCGAGAATAGAAGCATTCAAAATATTTATTTCATCAATCTTGATGTTGTCAATACTCATCACCGCATAATCAATAGCCTCTTTTTCTATGATGGCACGAAGTTGATCGCGCTGCTTTCGTGAAAGTTTTTTAGAATCATCCAACACTTCATTCTTAAACTCTTTCGGAAGAATAACCGCAGCTGCAAACACCGGTCCGGCCAAACAACCTCGACCGGCTTCATCGCAACCGACTTCAATAAATTTATTTTGGTAAAATGGCAATAGCACTACCACAAAATAAAAAATCCGCCTCTAAACAAAAGCAGATTTTCAATTTCTGAGTTCAACACTTACAGCTTTTTGCCATTCGCAAACACTAACATTTTTTCTTCACCATCTTTCGTAACTAAAGTTCCCTGCCCGTCACGAATATTGTTAGTCCATGTGCCGGAATATTTTTCTCCGTCAGCCCAAGCAAAACTTCCAAAACCGTGCATTTGACCATTGAAAAACTCGCCCTCGTATTTATCGCCATTTGCCCAAACATAAGTTCCTTTGCCGGTGCGCGCGTTATCTTTAAACTCACCAGTGTACCTCTCCCCGCTGGGCATTGTTAATTTTCCGAAACCCTCCTTTTTATCAGCAACAAAATAACCTTCGTATATATTTCCGTTTTTATAATAGTAAGCCCCTTTACCGTTTTTTCTGCCATTTACAAAACTCCCTTCGTAAAGTTCCCCCACAGCATAGTGAAGGGTGCCGGTACCAGTAATAGCTCCATTTACAAACTCACCAACATATTTATTTCCATTGGCATACAAATAAGTTCCCCATCCGTTCATTAAATCGTTCGCAAACTGACCGATGTATTTGTCGCCATTTGGAAATTCGTAGTTACCACGACCATGACGCTTATCATCTCTCCAATCACCATAATATGATGAACCGTCTTTGAAAATTGCACGACCTACACCATTCCGCATATCGTTTGCCCAGATACCATCATACATAGAGCCGTCATAATAGATCGCATGACCATGACCATTTTTTTTGCCATTTTTAGTTCCTCCTTCGTAATTTCCATTGATGTATTCGGTTTGTTGTGCATTGGCAACAAACACAAAAAGCATTGCAACTAAAAAGCAGAATGGCCATTTCATAACTATCGGTTGTAAGCTACAGACAGATTTATCTCTGTACTGTACATATACGGGTATGTATGCTAAAGGTTACTACTTGTAATTTGATTCTTGAAAACTACACTTTGTGTTTATCATAAAACAAACAACTTCGCGTTACTATAATTGTATATCACAAGGTGAACCCGATTAAACGACTTGCATCTCAAACTCTCACCTACGGGTTTAGTAGTATCCTTGGGCGGTTTCTGACTTACCTGATGGTCCCTCTTTATACTTACACTTTCGGCAAGGCAGAGTATGGCGTGGTGAGTGAGTTTTTTGCTTATGCAGGTTTCCTGGGAACGCTTTTGGTGTTTGGATTTGAAACCGGATTTTTCCGCTTTAGTCAGGATTCCGAGAGCCGAGAGAAAGTTTATTCGACTGCACTCAACTTTGTTCTGATTGTGAACATTATTTTTATTTTGCTGATTGCTGTTTTTGTTTCTCCAATTTCTACAGCACTTAAATATCCCGATCACCACGAATATTTTTATTGGTTCGCGCTCATTTTAGTTTTTGATTCTGTTGCATCCATTCCATTTGCGCGTTTGCGTTCAGAAAACAGAGCGCGACAATTTGTGGTGATAAAATTTATTGAAATAGGAACCATTGTATTGCTGAATCTCTTTTTCATTTTGGTTTGTAAGCGTGCTTTCGAAGCTGATTCAAATTCGTTTTTCGGCAAGTTGTATAATTCCGAAATCGGAGTGGGATATATCTTCATTTCAAATCTTATTGCAAGCACAGTGAAATTGCTCCTGCTCTCGCCACAACTGAAAGGCGTTTTAGGTGGAATAGACACAACTCTTTTAAAGAAGATGTTAGCCTACTCTACACCAATGGTAATTATAGGCTTTGCAGGAATCATTAACGAAATGCTTGACCGGGTGATTTTAAAATTCCTGCTTCCGTTTGATGTGCATACAAACATGGAGC
>CAIYOV010000474.1 GCA_903927935.1 uncultured Bacteroidota bacterium
AATATCGAAGTATCAGAACCACTTCTTCTTTACAAAGTAGTATCCAATAACCCCCGATATAACAATGCACAGGCCAAACACCCAAACAAATGAGTAGGGCTGGTCTTCACCGGGCAGGCGCACGTTCATGCCGTAGAAACTGGCAATGAGCATGGGCACGGTGAGTATGATGGTAACCGATGTCAACCTTTTCATTATTTCGTTCAGGTTGTTCGATATGATAGAGGCAAAGGCATCCATGGTTCCGTTCAGAATGTCGGAATACATTTCGCTCATCGAAAGCGCCTGCTGGTTCTCTATGATAATATCGGCAAGCAAATCCACCTTATCTTCATCTTTTAATTTTAAGAAATTGGTGCGCTGTATTTTAAGCAACATCAAATCGTTAAAGCGAAGGTTGGTTACAAAGTAAATTAAGCTCTTCTGTATGTTCAGCAACTTGGTCAAATCATCGTTACTCGAAGATTTATACAAAGCTTTTTCGTAAGCATAACGCTCGTTGTTGATGTTCTTTAAGAACTGCTGGAACATGGTTACGTTCCTTTCAAAAATGGCGAGGATAGCTCCTTCCAAATCGGCCGGGTTAAAGTTTTTGGGCGGTGTGTTTAAAAAGTATTCAATTACCTGATTCTTATAAGCGCTTACGGTAATCAGATAATCTGCGGTACGTATAATTCCGGTAGGGATTGTAATGTAGCTGGCTTCAATATCCGAAATGCCATCGTTGGGCAGCGGGGTTTTTAATACAATCAAATCAACGCCTTCTTCGCTTTCGTAACGCGAGCGTTCGTCAATATCTAAGGAGTCGGTAATAAAATCAATGTCAATAGAAAGCTGTTCACTCAGCTTTTGGGTCTCTTCAGTGCCAAAGGGCCCATACAAATGAATCCAGCATCCCTTTTCGGGGCTGTCGAGTCTTTTCAGACCTCCGTTTTCTTTTTTCAGGTAAACTACCATCGTTCATTTATAAGTATGTATTGGTAAAGTGCGCGCAAAAGTAAACGGATATGCGAAAGCTAAAAGCAGATGAGAAAAAAAATGCATCAGATGATTTGACGCTGAGATAATGAGGATATGCCTATTGCTTAGCAGAAAGACTTGCTGGTTTGACAGAAAAGGTTTGTTGTAATGGAGGAGAAGACGGTTACTTTAAAGCCTAACACCGTTGCTGCGAAGTAAAACATCATTGTTGTGGTGATTAAGAATGGTGTTTTAGGGGGAAACATCATTGCTGAGATGATAAAGATTGATGCTTTGGAGATAAACATCGTTGTTGAGGTAGCTAAGAACGTTGCTTGGCACTAAAACATCATTGCTTTGCTGATTAAGAACGATGCTTCGCGGAAAAACATCGTTGTTGTGATGTCTAAGAACGTTGCTTTTGGATAAAACACCACTGCTTTGCTAATTAAGAACCTTGCCTGGGGGAAAAAGATCGTTGTTATTGTGATTATAAACGTTGCTTAAGGTTTCAGTGCAGGTTCTTTCCTGAAAATAATGTTGCGGAAAGTGAAGAACCTGTCGAATGAGTGAAAAAAGGTTCCCGAATGGAGAACATGGTACTACTGAAGAACAAATTTAAAAAGCGTGAAGGAAAACCCTTCACGCTTTTGGCTTTATACCCTGCCTTTAAAAATCTAAATGCTTATGAAAGATGGGGTCCAGTTTTTCTATGCTATCAATTATCTGGTGCTTTTTAATGTCTTCGAGGTAATACACCTTTTCAATGTAAGGCGTTTTGGTTTTACCGTCATTAGTCATTCTGAATTTTATAATCTGTCCTACAACAGTAAACCGCTTTACAATTTTAAACACCACCGGCTTTTCGGGTTTTTTGTATACAAACACATCGGGCAGTTCGGCCCCTTGCATAATACCGGCCGGTTGTATTTTTATCTTGTTTAAGCGCTTGTATTGGTTTTCTAAAAATGCCCAGGGGAAAGTAGAGTCGTTTTTCATGCGATGGTATTCAACATTTACATGCCCTATTTCTACGTTGGGTTCGGTGTTATACTCAAAAAAGTAACCGTTGCTCGAAATAAGTGTGTTGGGTGTATACATGCCCAAAAAATAACCTTCCAGCGATTTGTTTCCGTACATGCTCTTAAGCGTATCTGAAATGTTTTTGGCTACGGAGTAACCAATTTCATACGCATCCAGCGAATCTTTATAACGCAGATACCTCGCATCTTTCATATCGTCTACAAAAAGCGTATCGTAAGATGCCTTAGATGCTGTGCTGAAGAAACAACACACTAACAATACTATATATTTCATTACCGGTTTAAGAGCGAATTAACAAGCAATTCTACAAAACTTAACTTACGATTGGCGAACATCAGAAAAACACCCTACAATTAAAAAGCATTTAATCTAAAATTCACTACTCTTCACAATAATATTACCGAACATTCTTTTGGGTCGCTGTATAACAAACAGGAAACAGCTTTCGTTCGTTCAAATTTAGTGGCAACTACTTTAAGCATTGCGGCCGTCAATCATAAACACATAATCGTGGCTCATAAATTTCTGGTTTTCGCGCTCCATGTTTATCTGGCTGGCAATGTTGTGCAGGCGGGCAGAACCAATGGCGTTTTTACATCCACCGGCTTTCATGCTGCGCTGTAAAAAGCGGGCAACATCGGTAAACAGATTTTTTTTCCGGAACTGCGGCAATAAACCAAGGTAAGGAGTGTGCGAGTCCAGATTCATAAACTCCGTAGCCGTGCAGCCAATGTACTCACCGTTCATTCTTATCAACCAGCCATGCTTGCCGGGGTTGCCCTGCTCAATATAGTTATCGGCAATAAACGTGGCAAAGTTTTCAATCTGTAAGTCGACCGGAAAATATTTTTCAATCAATTCATTTCTGAAATAGCCCATAGGGGCACCGGTATAGGAATCCATAATGATTTGCTTCATCAATGCCCTTTGCGAACCATCGCAATCAATAAATTCTATTTCAGGATGCACCGGTGGGGGAACATCGTAAGTAGGCAAATCAAGGTTATACAAGCGGTGAATATCGAGCAGATGAAAAGGCAGGCCTATGCGGTTGAGTAAAACGAAAAGATTATCACCGGGGTTCAGAATTTTTACGCGTACAAAATCATACCGTTCATTGAGTATCTGCTGACGTAATGCTTCAGGCTTATCCAATACACCTTCATATCGTCCGAATTTGATCTTAAAAAGTTTGCTTTCGTTCTCTGAGTGTAGAATCATTTATTCCCTTTAGTCATGCTATAAATACAACCCTTCGACTCCGCTCAGGGTGACATT
>CAIYOV010000475.1 GCA_903927935.1 uncultured Bacteroidota bacterium
GGAGCAAACCAATTCTAAAAATATTGTTTTCGATATCACCCTTGCGCGGGGCTTGAATTATTACACTGGGACAATCTGGGAAGTAGTCTGCAACAATGTGCAAATGGGCTCTATCGCATCAGGTGGCCGTTACGACAATCTCACCGAAATGTTTGGCGGACAAAACATGAGCGGTGTGGGAATCAGTTTTGGTATTGAGCGCATTTACGATGTAATGGAAGAACTGAATTTATTTCCGGCTACTATTTCACAGGGCGTAAAAGTGTTGTTCGTGCCCCGCGACCAATCAGTTGAAGAATTTACTTTCCAACAAGTACAGCAGTTGCGTGATGCAAATATCCCTGCTGAAATATTTCTCGGCAATGTCAAAAAACAAAAGCAATTTGACTATGCAGGGCATAAAAACATCGCTTATCTGGTAGAAGTGGGTGAAAATGAGATTCAGTCAGGCAAATTCCGCCTGCGCAATGCCAAAACCCGCGATACACAAAACGATATTACACTTGCCGAAATCATACAGCAGTTAGCTTAAATAACACTTTCCCTGCAACGTAAACAAGGCAGACTTTGTCATTACTATAACGTTAAACTGTTATAAACCCTTGACTTCTTAAGTGGGATTAGTTAGATTAGTGATGTAATTAAGATTGTTTATTATAAAACAGTTGGCATTTCACACAGCACATGAAAAAATTCTTGATTGCTTTTTTACTGATTCCTGCTCTGGTGTTGCATTCATTTGCATCGGCAGGTAAAAAAGAAATAATTCTGCGCCTCACCGAGCCTTCTACTTTTGTATTTGATGAAACCATTATTTATCTCGATTTAGGTTCCCCGCAATTTATGTACGCTGAAGATGGACAGAAAGTTCTTGACGATTCTTCTGCAGCTCCCATGCTATTTTCGTTCACCAGCGACCAAGTTTCTTGCTTTTCAAATTGTTACGGAAATTTAGTGCCGGCAACTATAGTGCCCCTTGGTTTAAGAGTAGCCGGCAACGGAACCTATATTATTTCAGCTTCGCTAATTGATAACTTTGACCCTACTTCTGTTCTGTTATTAGAAGACAGAGCCCTAGCGGTAGTTCACGATTTGCGTCAGGGCAATTATACTTTTACAATAAATCAGGCAACACAGAATGACAGCAGGTTTTTTCTTCATGTTTCTGCCCCTCCGGTTATAACCACCACCATTGCCGGGTGCAACAATAACGATGGAGTAATTGCCGTAGCTCAGGATACAAGCATCCGCTGGACATCGAGTACCTTGTATGATAATAGCTTTAATATGATTGCTTCTTTTCAAAGTGTTACCGGCAACTTTAGTTTTGGCGGTCTTGCATTTGGCAATTATAATCTGGTTTTTGCCCGGGCAAGCTATAGTGCTATTAAGCAGGTTCAGTTAGATGGAAAAAGTGTGGCTGTTGGTGTGACGGCTTCAACTACCCATACCACAGTGGGGCAACCGGTTCAGTTTTTTGCAGCAGCTACGAATGCCACTAATTATCTTTGGGATTTTGGTGAAGGAAGCCAGATAACCGGAGTTGTAAACCCCACCTTCTCTTACATCCAACCCGGTGTATATGATGCCAGTATTCACTGCTCCAATGTTTTTGGCTGTTCAGCAATAGCCGATATTACAATAATTGTAGATGAAGCAACATCAGTCGCACCACTAACAGAAGAAAATATATCTGTTACTATACAGAATAAAAGCCTGCAGGTAATGTTCAATAAACTAATCGACAACAATTATAATTTCCAGTTGTTTAATTCAGTCGGCCAGCAGCTAATTTCGAATGTTCTTAATTCCGGAGAAAACATATTTTACTTAAGCAATCTTCCCACCGGAGTTTACATTGCCCGCATATCGAATGAGCATAGCGCTTTTTCGAAAAAAATAGTTCTACAGTAGTTTATCCTTCGCTTGTTTCTTTTTCTGTAAGAAGAAATACATTTGGTTCGCACTATCTGAACCTGTATGAACAAATTCAAAATTTCAAATCAGTCAATTTCCTTAGCTGACCTTAAAGATTTTCTTTTATCGAATGCTGCCATTGAGCTAAGCGATGAATCGAAAAAGAAAATTGATTCGAACCGAAAATTTTTAGAGAAAAAAATTGCCGAACCAGGTGCGCGCTATTATGGCATCAACACGGGTTTCGGTGCGCTGTGCGATGTTGAAATTCCAAACGACCAGCTCGAACAATTGCAGGAAAACTTAGTAATGAGCCACGCTTGCGGAATGGGGGATGAAGTAAAACCTGAAGTAGTAAAACTGATGA
>CAIYOV010000476.1 GCA_903927935.1 uncultured Bacteroidota bacterium
AACAACGCGTGTTTGCGAAGTTTTTATCTGTAGTTACGTTGCAACAACGCGAGTTCACAAAGTTTTTATCTGTAGTTACATTGCAACAACGCGAGTTTGTGAAGTTTTTGTCTGTATCTACGTTGTAACTATCTGCGTTTACGTTGAAACAACACGTGTTCATGAAGTTTTTGTTTGTGATTTTGCCGGACAATGCATGAACATTCTTCACTTTAATATAACAAAATCTCTCTCCAAAGCAAGTTTTTTCATTGGTAAATTGTAATTATAAATTTTTTACAATTCCATGACAATTGCCACGCAACATCAAGCACACGAAAGCGTTCTTAATTCAAACGCGCGTAATGTTTCAATCACTTAAAACAATGCTTATGAAACACACAGGGGTGAAGGTCCTCTCAGGTGAACAAACTGAAGACAGTCTTGGCTTAACGGCAGACAATTACTTAACATCAAAAAACCTTAAAACAATATGGCCAAAATAAAAATAGGCTTTAGCGGTTTAACGGTTCTCGAGCAAATAGAGCGCGTGCGCCTTATCGTTACTAAAATGACAGGCAACGCCACTTATACCACACCGGTGCCTCCACTGGCTGATATAAGCGCGGCAGCAAACGCTCTCGAAACAGCTTTCAACGAGTCGCGCGGTCGCGATAAAAATAAAGTGATCGCGAAAGATTTGCGGAGAAAGGAGTTGCTTTTTATTGTCAATCAGGAGGGCGCCTATGTGCAGGAAGCCTCCGGTGGCAATGATGAAAAAATACTCAGCAGCGGTTTCGATATCAGGGGCAATAACACTCCGCACCCGGTTACCCCCGGAGCGGTGGGCAATGTGCGCCTGAGCGATGGCTCTAACAACGGCAAAATCAGAGTAGACTGGGATAAGGCAGATAACGCAGTGATATACGTTATCCTTACCTCTCTCAATCCTGATTTTGGTAATTTAGGGGAACCTAAAGGGATAACCACCAAAACGCACAAGGAGATTGGCAACTTTGACCCCGGAACAAAAGTATGGGTTAAAATTGTGCCCCTTGGCCGCGAAGAAATGGGCCCAAACAGCGAACCGCTCTATATCATAGTAAGATGATGCATGGCTTATTTAATAACAGCTTAAATATTCAAACAAAATGACAGACCGTCATACAGGTATAAGTTCCCACGCGAACTATAACCAAAACCAGAAAGCCCGGTTTCGAACGAAATACGGGCTTTCGCTTTATACTACCCCGGTTTAAAAAAAATCAGCCCAAACTTTGTATTTCAAAAAATCAATTCAGAATTTAGTGTCAAATCCCGAGAGTATGACACCGGAGCAATACCGCGAAGAACTCAAAAATCTGCCTTATCCCGAACAGCAAAAACAGCTGGAACAAAAATTTACTGCCGATATACAAGACACGGAATGGATGAAACAGATAAGGGGCAACTACGACCCCGAAACCGTAAAGCAATTTATTGAGCAGTATGCACACCTGAAAGCCGATTTGTGTTTAAAGGAGGAATTCTATTTTAATGCAGCCGAGCAAAAACGCCTTAAATACTATGACGATGCGCGCAAGCACCTCTGGTTAATTCTGCAGAAAAAACTATTCAACACCTACCTGGAATGGGCGGCAGAAAAAATAAAAATTCCGGAAATACTGGTGGCTGCCGATTTCGATTTCTGGCGCGAGAACATTTGGTCGTGCCGCTTTTTAGAGCCGCTTACCGAGCGCGAAGTAGAGGTGATGAAACAGTTTATGCAAAGCAACAATTACAATCCGGAAGATGCCGAATACTTTATGGGCTACATGTGGAAGAGCTTTGACGAACTGCGTTGTATGGAAGATGAACAATACATCTATCAGCCCGAGTTTTTTGAATTTTACGATGGCATGATGGGTACCGGTTACTTACTGCAGCTGCCCGATGAGCGCGGACCGCGCGAAGACTTTTACATGCAGATACTGCGCGATGAAAATGCCCGGAAACGCGAAGGCCAGCCTGCTGTGGAAATACCTTTCAGGCTTAAGAAACTCTATTTCACCGAGCTCGACAATTATGTAAAATGGTGGTTTAATAACATTGAAACGAAAGAATGGCAAAAAATCGCAGCCGCTAAAAAAGAAGAAGAATACCGGCCCGAACATCAATTAGATGATCAGGTAGAACAAGCTATTTGGGACCTGCAGGATACTGCCGACCCGTTTTTTATTAGCGGTGGTAAAGACTGGCGCGAAGCCATCGTTCACACGGCCCTTCGCTGGCGCGCTCAAAAAGCAATGGAAGTAATTGACCAGGTATACGAAGAATATCTGCTCACCGTAGAAACGGGCATCTACCCCGAACCGGAGTTTAATCAATACGATACGGTTAAAACACCGGGCAACGAAATGATGCGCAAAAACATTCTGGAAGCCCGAAAACTAAATGGCGACCCCGAAGATTTTAATTTCTAAAACATTTTTGCCTTGTTGGTATAAAAAACAATTTACCTTAGATTTACGTAAAACAGGCAAGCGATTATTGTATTACGCATTCACAAATTGCGTAGTTTATTTTTTTTGACCACTAACAATACCCTTTATGAAAAACTGCTGCTACCCGGTGCGCATTGTGTTTCTTTTTTTAGCTGTGTTTTTATTGCGGGCATTTTCAA
>CAIYOV010000477.1 GCA_903927935.1 uncultured Bacteroidota bacterium
CCACAAAAGTCATTACTGTGCTAACAAACAGCGCGCTGCTGATGATAAGAAGATAGGCTCCCCATTTTACATTTTTGCTTTGCATCAGAAAAATGGAAACTATGATGCATACCAGATAAGCCAGACCAAAGAAGATATCGTTACGTGTCCAATACACGGTTGCTTTCAGGCAATCTTTCGCGAAATCATCTTTTATGTAATTGATAAAAATATTCGGGCTTTGCATAACAAAAATTCCACCGGTGATAACCGCAACAATTAAAACACCAACCGTAAGCATCGGAACGGTTTGTTTCCATGTCCACTTCATTTTGCCATCAAATAAATGATTGAGGTAGTAGGCTGCTAAAAAGGTAATGGGGAAATTACAAAGTGAAGAGTAGTGAAGGATTTTAGTTTTTACGATGGAGAAAAGAACCAGCACCACCAGCATTAAATACACCATCCAGCGTTTGAAAAAATGTTGCGATAAATCATCGTAATCATTCTTTTTAAATGAAGTGAAGATAAGAGTTGATGCAGGAAAAACGCCAATGAGCAGGGCTATGAAATGAAAATAGAATGGTCCGCCATGTCCAGCATCTTCTGTACTAAACAGGCGGATCTGGTATCTCACAAACTCATCAATAAATGTAAAACCGTTGGCGCGGATATCAAAACTGAGCCAGGCAACTACAACCAGCGCAACTACAATCCACCACACTATCATTTCGCTCAATTCAATTTTAAGCTTTCCGCGATGCACAATAAAATAAGTTGTGCAGGTAAGTATGAGAATAAGAATGGCAACCGGTCCTTTAGTAAGTGTGGCTAACCCAATAAATAAAGCCGAGAGGAGTAAATTCCATCTACGGTTCTTTCGTTTTGTTTTAAAATCTTCAAAATCGTTTTGCAGGCTCAGTTTGAAGATGAAAAAGATGCCGAGGAAAATAAAAAGGTTAAACACCGGATCGATGATGCCGCTCTTAAAATAAATTTGAGGAAGAATAGAACAGGCAAACAGCAAGGCCCATAGTACCCCCAGCTGCGATTTGAAAACATACCGGCCTACATTAAACACCACCAGCATGGTAACTATTCCACAGAGGGCATTTGGCAGACGCGCGGCAAATTCATTCACTCCGAAATAACTCATGCTCAATGTTTGCAGCCAAATAAAGAGCGGTGGCTTTTCGTAAAAGGGCTGAAAGTTAATTTGCACCATACGGTAATTATGCGTCAACAGCATTTCGCGGGCGCTTTCTGCAAAATTTATTTCATCCCAATCGAACAGGTGAACGGTGCCTATAAAAGGAATAAACAACAAAGAACCAATGGCTATAAGCAGCAGTTGGGTCGGGAACTGAATAATTTGTTGGCGTAATCTTTCTATCATTTAAACAGGGCTTTGTCTTTCCATTGCAAATTAGTATAGAAACCTGAGCGAACGAAAGTTAGATAAAAAACACAACTAATACCTACACCCACCAGCGAGCCTGCATATATATCGCGGAAAAAATGCTGTAAAAGATAAACCCGCGATATTCCTACGAGCAGTGCAATAATGAAAAAAAGCATGCTCCATTTTTTTTGTTCAGTCAACAAACTGAGCATAAACAAAAGCCCGAAGGCGGCAGAGGTGTGACCGGATGGAAAACTGTTGTACCGCAACACATCCAGCCCTTGAACAAAATTCAGCGTGGCTTTACCGTCAAAGAAAACAGATGGACGAACCTGATTTTCGAAAACAAGCTGTTTGAGTGCCGCAGTTGCTGCAAAAACCAGCAATGAATTTAATGCCAACACCATTCCTTTGCCATAACTGTAACGTATAGCTACGACCAGTGACAACAACAGGAGCGGAGCTTCTGCAAGTTTTGTGGTGTATTTGAAAAAGGTATCAAAGAACGGTGTGTGCAGCGAATTGAAATACAGAATTTCATTTCCTCTTTCCATGGTTGCAATCAGTATTCCACCGGCAACCAGAAAAACAAGATAAAGCGCAATAAAAATCCTATTCTCTTTAATAAAGTTCTTCAAGCAGCTGATTTTTTTGGAGACAGTTTTCGTATCACGTTACGGTAGTAGTCGGTGCTGTAAATTTTCGAATCGTTAGTGGCTTTGAGTGTAAGGAACAAACCGATAGGCGTAAGCACAAACGTTGAAAGCCACATACCGGCAAACACAGTCAGCACATTATTCTCTGCCAGCTTTTCGCCAATAATAGATGTAACGTGATATACAATAAAGAAAATAACACAATAGAAAAGCGGCCATCCCAATCCGCCTTTGCGGATGATAGATCCAAGCGGTGCACCGATAAAAAATAAAACCAGGCAGGCTATTGAAAGAGTAAACTTACGGTAAACCTCTACCTTGTGTGTAGTAAGGTCGCGTTCTTTGTATTCCAGTTGCTTGTCGGTTACATCTGCATAATTCTTAATGTTGCGGGCACGGGTCATGGCCAGTTCCATCACCTGAATGCGCTTGTTTTGATCAAAGTCGTTTAGCAGGTCTTCGGCTTTTGCAAACTTTACCGGTGTGACTTTCGATAGTGTTTTCAGCGTGTCAAACCCGAACTTCTTCAAACTAAAATACGGAATGGTATAGGTGGCGTATCCTTTCCTTAAATTATCTGCCTCGAGTTTAATGGTGTCAATTTCACCGTATAGCTGTTTTAAGTCCAGCATTTGTTTTAAGTCTTTAAAAAAGTTTTCATCAGTGCGCGCCAGTTTAAACTGCGAAAGATCGAAGCGTTTCTCCCATGATGAAAACTGGGTACTTATCATCTGATATTTATTCTCTTTCGCTTGGTCTTTAGGGTCAATTTCGCGGTATTGCTTACCGGTATCTAATTTAAGTGAAAGTGCCAGCGCATCTTCATCCTGCGTCATGGTTCCTTTTTTAGCGGTTATTACATGGTCATCGCCTTTGCCGCTGGTGTGGTCGTAAACGGTAATATCGTAAAGCGTGTTGGTTTTATCATCCTTCTCGGCTGCTTTAATGGAGAACCCGTCAATACCGCTGTAAAAAATTCCGGGCTTGAGCGCCACGGTTGGTTTCTGATGCCGGATATCGTACAGCAGCGCACCAAACTTTAAGTTGGCACGCGGTAATAGGTTATTGGAAAAGAAAAAAGCGAAAATACTGATGCCTGTTACCGTAACAATAAGGGCGCGCATAAAACGGTAGAGTGAAACTCCGGCTGACTTTACCGCAGTAAGTTCAAAGTGTTCGCCAAAAGCTCCGTAGGTCATAATTGAAGCAAGCAAAACGGCTAAAGGAAGTGCCAGCGGAACCAAACGGGCAGAGGCATAGCCCAGCAGTTCCATCAACACCCAGGGGTCTAGACCTTTTCCTACCAAATCATCCACATATTTCCACAGAAACTGCATGACCAAAACAAACTGGGCAATAAAGAATGTAAGAATGAACGGACCGATAAAACTTTTAACGACTAACCAGTCGAGTTTCTTCATGCGCATGTAAACGCGAAAGTAAGAAAGTAAGTATGTGATGAAATAGAGGAGTTAAAAATTACGCTCCAATAGCGTGCTTGAGGTCTTCTACCTGCTTATCCCAAAGAAAGGTTTGTTCTTTAAGTTCCTTACCATCGGCAAAATCGGTTATTTCAAGAATAGTATCGTTGGCAATTTCCGATTTATAAACTTTGAAAGCAAAATACTCATCTTTATTGCCATGCTCCCAATGGTAACGTACCGAATCTTCATCAATTAAATCTACCTGGCGGGCGCGCTGAAAATCGGCACCCCATCCGAAAATGAAAATATCGTCCTGTGCATCGCAAACATCTGAGAACCACTGTGCCAGACTATCGGGCTGAGAAACAAACTCGAACAAAATAGCAGGAGAAGAACGGATAATATATTCTAAGGTGAATCGTTTACGACCTGCTTTACTGATATTGATTTCTGGTTGTGGTGTTGGTTGCTTAGGTGCCACCTTTCTCACCGGCACAGCCTTTTTCACTTGTGCAACCTTCTTTGTCGGTTCAGCCTTTTTCACTTGTGCAACCTTCTTTGCCGGTTCAGCCTTCTTAACTACCGGCTTTACCGATTTTTTGGCAGGTAATTTAGTTGCTTTAGCGGGCTTCTTGTTTACTTTCGAGTTCTTCATATAACGTTTGATGCAAGAATAGAAAATATATCGTAAGTGCAAAATATAATTTTCCGCAGTGTTATGACACCCTTCGTGAAGCCGAAGACTTGGAGAACAAATGCTTCGACTCGGCTTATCATGACATCGCCTTATAAATCGAGTTTGTCTATTCAATAAATTTTTACTTTTCGCGTTTAAATTACACCTATGGTAAAACACTTTATAGACAAAGTTCTTATTACCCTCGAAGTAGGCGATCGCACGGCCCTGCTTATTCTAGTTGCCAGAGATGGCAGCGTTCACCGGAAGGGAAACGGCAACCCCGAAAGAACCGATTTAGTTTTAGCTCAGGGCATCAGCCATGCCGGACATTTCGAAGCCCTGATGATGACCATTGATGAAAGCATTTTTAATCACTCCGGTGTTATCCGTTTGCCAAATCTGGTGGGAAGGGAGTGCCGCTTATCTTTAATTTTTCAGGGAAAGAACGATGTTGATTTTTCGTTCCGTGTAATTTATGGCGAAGAAAGCGAAGGCCCTCCGCAGGAACTGGCGCAGATATTAATTAACGCAGTTAAACTTACTGAAGGCTGGTATCAGGAGCAACTGAAACCCGAAGCAGCAGAGAAGAAATGGTGGCAGGTTTGGAAGTAATTGGATGATTAGCTGTTGGAGGAAAAACTGTATTTGCCCTTAGCCGCATAGGCATGCAGCTGTGTTAGCGTGGTTTTGGTTTGGGATTATAAGCTAACGGTTTCGGGCTTGGCGAAGGTGGCGATTTTTACCACAAATGTTGACGCGGAGAACCAAACTTTGATTAACCACAAATGTGTCTGCGGAGCACTGAACCGCCACTTTTGCCAAGCCCGTGTTAGTGGCTGGGCTTTTGTCAA
>CAIYOV010000478.1 GCA_903927935.1 uncultured Bacteroidota bacterium
CAGCAGGCGAAGTCAATAAAATGATTTTGGGAAAAGGTATCGTGAAAAAAAATACCACATCTACCAACTTCAAAAGCTCTGATTGTTTTCTCGGAATTGATTTAGGTTCTGCTTATTCGAAATTTACGGTGATTGACGAAAAGGGCAATGCGCTGTTTCGTTATTTGCTGCCAACATTAAGCAATGATAAGCAAGCACGCAAAAATGTAATGCAGACCATTGCCTCAAATTTTAATATCAAATTTAGTTGCGCCACCGGATACGGAAGAAAACATTTTTCTGAAACAGATATTGTAAAAACCGAAATTAATTGTGCAGCCACAGGTGTTTCACATTTCCATCCCGGGCTAAAAAATATTATTGACATTGGTGGTGAAGACATCAAAATTATTCGTTGCGATAAAGAGGATAACGTTGAAAACTTTTACATGAATGATAAATGCGCAGCAGGCACCGGTTCTTTTCTGTCTGAAATTGCTGAGCGAGCCAATATCAATATCTCCGAAATGAGCAGTCTCGCATCACTCTCTAATTATGATAAAGAGTTAAATAGTTTCTGCACTGTATTCGCCAAAACCGAAATCATGAATTGGATTTTTGACGGCATGTCTCTTGAAGATATTTCGCGTGGCATTTACATTTCTATTGCTAATAAAGTTGCCAAAATGCGCCTCGACCCTGGAATGCCTACGTATATGATTGGCGGAGTAATTGCTCATCATCCGTATTTAAAAACATTATTGAACGAGAAGTTTAATAAGGACATTCAGATCATTGAAGCGCCACAATATGCTGTTTCGTATGGTGCAGCTGTCATTGCTATGCAATCGTTCAGCAAAATGAATAAGTCAGAAATTTTGAAACAAAAATTGAGGTGAATTAGACATGAAAGCATATCACGATAAAGAAAAAGGATTCGGAATTATTTATGATGATATTTATTTGGTGAACGGAGCACGCACCGCCTTCGGAAAATTTTGCGGAACGCTTTCACAAATTTCACCAACCGATTTAGGAATTTTTGCAAGCCGTGCAGCCATTGAAAAATCGGGAATTGCACCTTTGGATATTGACCAGGTGATGATGGCAAACATCGGACAAAGTTCTTATGATACTTATTTTCTTCCTCGACACATTGGTTTGTACTCAGGAATTCCGCAGGGCGTTCCCGCAGTGATGTTGCAGCGTATTTGCGGCTCGGGGTTCGAAACTATTACTTCAGGTGCCGACCAGATTTCTCTAGGAAAAGCCGATGCAGCATTGTGTGGAGGAACAGAAAGCATGTCTTTAGCGCCCACAGTAAGTTATGGAAATCGAATGGGTTATGCGCTTGGTAAAATTGAATTCAGGGATTTTTTGTTGGAAGCATTGAACGATACTGCTGCTGTTCCAATGGGATGCACTGCCGAAAATGTGGCACGTCAGTACAAAATCACTCGTAACGAAACAGATGAATTCGGAAAACTTTCAGTTGACCGCGCCATTGCTGCCACGCAAAGAGGATTTTTTAATGAAGAAATTGTTCCGCTCAATTCAACTGTGTTTGAAGCTGAAGGATTGAAACCACGTAAAGTTTCTTTACCTAAAAGAGTAACGAACTTTATCACCGATGAAAATATCCGGCCATCAACTTTAGAGGATATGGCAAAACTTCCTTCAGCTTTTGAAAAAGACGGAGTACAAACCGCGGCAAACTCAAGCGGAATTGTAGATGGTGCAGCATCTGTTGTTGTTGCAAATAAAAGTTTCATTACAAGAAAGAATTTGAAACCGCTTACAAAAATTGTCGGCTCTGCAAGTTGTGGTGTTGACCCAAGGTTGATGGGGCTTGGTCCGGTGGCCTCCATTCGCCTATTACTTGAAATGACCGGTTTGAAAATTTCGGACATCGGTTTAGTTGAAATTAACGAAGCATTTGCCGCACAGTTTATCGGTTGCGAAAGAGAATTGGGTTTAGACAGAAATCTTTGCAACGTTAATGGCGGAGCTATTGCATTCGGTCATCCGCTGGCCGCAAGTGGAGGAAGATTATCACTTACGCTTTCGCGCGAAATGAATGTGCGAAAAGTAAAATATGGAATTGCTTCTGCCTGTATTGGCGGAGGACAAGGCAACGCAATATTGTTTAAGAACATTAATTTTTAATATCATGAACAACAAAATGTATCAGTGGCAAATGATAGAACTCAACAAAGAATTTACACTTGTTGAGAAGCCACTTCCTGAAATAAAAAATGGTGAAGCATTGATTAAAATTGCGGGTTGCGGTGTCTGCCACACGGATATTAGTTTCTGGCATCATGGAGTGCAAACACGAGGTGCGCTACCGCTGACTCTTGGTCACGAGATAAGCGGAACTGTCATAGCGGGGCCCGAAGAGTGGTTGCACAAAAAAGTAATAGTTCCTGCAGTGCTGCCCTGTGGAGAATGTGAACTATGTAAAAGAGGGCGAAGCAATACCTGCCGAAAGCAGTTAATGCCCGGTAATGATTTCGATGGTGGATTTGCTTCACACGTTGTTGTACCGGCAAAATATTTATGCCGGGTTCCCGATAAGGTGCTGCGGAAATATTCTTTACAGCAACTTTCTGTTATTGCCGATGCAGTTTCAACTCCTTATCAGGTGGTAAAAAAATCGGAAATTGAAGAAGGCGATTTGGCGATTGTGATTGGTGTGGGCGGAGTAGGAATTTACGGAGCACAAATTGCAAAAATATTTGGAGCCAAAGTTATTGCGCTTGATGTGAACAGCGAAAAACTAACCATCGCCAAATACCATGGTATAGACGCAACGCTTAATATCAGAATTCTTGATGTTAAAGCTGTGAAAGAGAAAGTGAAAGAAATTGCGAAAGAATTGGGCGCACCTCAGGTGTGTTGGAAAATTTTTGAAATGTCAGGAACAAAAGCAGGACAGGAGTTGGCATTTAATCTGCTCACCTTTGCTTCTACACTTTCTATTGTTGGCTTTACAATGGATAAGGTTGAAGTTCGATTAAGCAACTTAATGGCGTACGATGCTAAAATAATTGGTACGTGGGGATGCAAACCCGAGTTGTATCCTGAAGTAGTGCAGTTAGTGGCAAACGACCAACTAAAGATTGATCAGTTTGTAGAAACATTTCCGATGTCAAAAATTAATGAAGTATTCAGAGATACATTAGAGCATAAATACACCAAGCGCTCCGTATTAGTTCCCGATTTTGAATAAATAAAAAAACGATGAATAATTTACACAGTCACAACTTAGTTGAAATGGATTTTAAAGAAATCATTTTCGAAAAACGTCCATGTCTTGATAGAGATGGCTCACCGGTAGAAGGTTTGTATAACGCCTGGATTATTCTCAATAATCCAAAGCAATTTAATTCGTACACAACAGCTGCAGTTAAAGAAGTTATTCTGGCCTTCCGCCACGCATCGAACGATAGAAGTGTAGTGGCAGTTGTTTTTACTGCTGTTGGTGATAAAGCATTCTGCACCGGTGGAAATACCAAGGAGTATGCAGAATATTATTCGGGAAACCCGCAAGAATATTCGCAGTATATGCGTTTGTTCAACGATATGGTTTCTTCGATTTTCCTATGTGAGAAACCGGTTATCTGTCGGGTGAACGGAATGCGAATTGGTGGTGGACAGGAAATAGGAATGGCCTGCGATTTCAGTGTTGCCAGTGATATGGCTCGTTTTGGGCAAGCAGGGCCTAAACACGGCAGCGCACCTATTGGTGGAGCCACAGACTTCCTTCCGCTGTTTGTTGGTGTAGAACGTGCAATGATGTCACTTACCCTCTGCGAACCGTGGACGGCCCACCAAGCCTATTACTACGGAGTGATAACA
>CAIYOV010000479.1 GCA_903927935.1 uncultured Bacteroidota bacterium
TCCTCCGCTGATGTTCGTTAAGTCCTGTGAAGACTGGAAGTTGCTCCATAAGTATGTATATGGTGCTGTGCCTCCGCTTACCGTCAGGTCAGCCGCTCCGTTGCTTGCTCCGTGGCACGTTACATTCGTGCCGGCTATTGAACTTGTGATTGCACTAGGTTCTGTAATGGTATAGCTGGCCGTTATCGTGCACGCATTAGCATCCGTTACCGTTACACTATACGTGCCCCCGCTCAGTCCGTTTACATCTTCTGTGGTCGCTGTTGTGCTCCATGCAAAACTGTATGGGGCAACACCTCCGCCTACGTTAATATTTACAGCTCCGTTAGCGGCTCCGCTACAAGTTACATTTGTCGCCACACCCGTTAATGTAAGCGCATTAGGCTGAATAAGCGTAAATGTAGCAGTAACCAAGCAGTTATTGCCATCTGTGACCGTTACCGAAAAAGTACCTGCTATTAATCCGGATTGATCTTCGTTATTGGATGTATTACTCCATAAATAAGAGTAACCGCCAAATCCGCCAGTTACCGTAATATCTATTGAACCGTTAGCTCCGCCATTACATAAAATATTAGTGGTTGTGCCGGTAAGTATCAATTGTGCAGGCTGCGAAATAGTAACTGTTGCTATCGCCTGACAACCCTTCGAGTCGTTCACTATCACTACATAGTTACCTGCGGTAAGTCCGGATAAATCTTCCGTTCCGGCAAATGTACTCCACAAATAAGTATATCCTCCATTTCCTCCGGTTACTGTCAAATCAGCAGTTCCATTGTTACCTCCAAAACAACTTACATCCGTACCAAAAATATTAGCGGTTAATACATCGGGTTCGTTTACAGCATCACTATAAACAGCACTACAGCCATTAGCATCTGCAACAGTTACCGAATAAAGATCAGGTCCTAATCCAGTAAGGTCTTCAGTAGTTGCCCCGTTACTCCAGTTAAAGGAGTAAGGTTGAGTTCCACCCAATATAGTTAAGCTCACCGTTCCGTTGCTTGCTCCATTACAAGTAACATCGGTAGCCGATATGGTTCCGGTTATTGCCTGTGCCGGTTGTGAAATAGTAGCAGAAATTGTGGCACTGCAAGCATTATCATCTGTAACGGTTACCGAGTAAGTTCCTGATGTTAAGCCGAATTGATCTTCGCTAGGAGACAAACCATTATCCCAATTATAAGAATAAGAACCTACTCCTCCTGTTACTGTCAAATCTATCGAACCGGTAGAGTTTCCGGTACAAAGTACGTTAGTAACAGCTACAGAAAGCCCTAAAGCAGCCGGTTGCTGAACAACAGAAGTATTGGCAGTTGAACAACCATTAGCATCGGCTACTACTACTGTATAAGTACCAGCCGGTATTCCCGAAATATCTTCTGTTGTTGCACCGTTACTCCATAAATAAGTATAAGGAGTTGTGCCCCCTCCAACAGTGAGATCAACAGAACCGTTTCCTCCGTAACATGCCACATCTGTAACACTGGTTAAGGTTGTCACTAATGCCGGCTCGGTAATATTCCGAGTAATGTTTTGCTGGCATCCATTGTTATCGGTAACAATAAGCGAATATGTATTTGCCTTTAAGAATAAAACATCCTCAGTGGTAGCACCGTTGCTCCACGCAAAAGAATAAGGCGGAACACCTCCGCTTACAGTAACATCTATCGATCCCGATGAATCATTAAAACATTTCAAATTATGATAAGAAGCTATGTTTAAGAAAAGTGGTAACGGCTGTGTTAAGGTTACGCCAGATGAAGTCGAACATCCTTTTGAATCGGTGATGGCGACATTGTACGTTCCGGCAGTAATTCCGGTTATATCTTCAGTAGTAGCACCATTGCTCCATACAAAAGAGTATCCCGGTGTGCCGCCCTGTACGCTGATATAAACAGCTCCGGTAGTACCGCCACTACATAAAATATTTTTTACAGAGTCTAATGTTGCCTGCAATAAATTTGGTTGCGTAATGGTAATATTCAAAAAGTCGGTGCATCCTTTTGTATCTCTCAAGGTTACGACATAATTTCCTGCCGATAGGCCACTGAAGGTTGACGAAGGTACAAATTGAACACCATTTATTGAGTAAGAGTATGGTGGTGTTCCACCGGTTATATCGACCGTAACTGTTCCATCAGTACCTCCATAGCAAGAAACATTTGTTTGAGATACGATTGAAACCGAAACTATGTAAGAGTTATTAATTACTACCGTTGTGCCGGTAGTGCAACCATTGGCATCAGTTACTAAAACATAATAAGAACCGGCCGCTAATCCACTAAATACATTGCCTGACTGAGGAGGCCCTCCGTTCAAAGAATAAGAATATGGCGTTATTCCACCATTTGCCGTAATTGTAATTTTCCCATCAAATACGTTTGCGCAACTTGCATCGTTAATAGAAGTTGTAAAGGTTAAACTATCCGGTTGATCGATGAAGACCGGGTTGCCCGAATAACTGTTCACACAAGAACTATCATCGGTAATGAAAATATTATAGTTACCTGTTAGCAGGTTGCTAAATAATCCGGATAGCTGGTAAGAAACACCCCCGTTATTTGAATAAAATACACTTCCGTTTGAAGTAGAACCTGTAACAGTAATCGTACCGGTTGGTGTTCCAAAACAAACTACATCGGTTGAAGTAACAGAGTTTACCTGCGGAAGCGGCAATACTAATATAACCGACTCATTGCTGGTTGAAGAACAAACACTTGAATAAACTATACGGTGGTAACGGATGGTTGCGTTCGTAAATGGAGGATCGTAATCAGCAAGATTGTTTATGCCTGTAGCAGGCGTCCAGGTTACGCCACCATTATTACTTTGTTCCCACAGATATGTATATACTCCTGTTCCGCCCCCTACTGCATTTCCTGTGATTATGGAAGGATCACCGTTTAGGCAGAACTTCTGATAGTTAGGAATTGAGTTATTAGTGATTGCCGGAACTATAGAGTCAATTACAATATTAGATGTAGCAGGATCACAACCGGAACCTGAGGCTGAATATATGCACCTGAAGTATATTGTAGTATTATGAACAGGATTTGTATAAGTCGCTGCATTTGCGCCTGAGATATCAGTGAAGCCAACGCCATTAGGGCTTTGTTGCCACTGATAAGTTAAGGTGCCTGTTCCTCCTGAAGCGGTGGCTGTTAACAGTGATGTACCTGAAACACAGAAAGTCCCGCCTCCGGTAATACTAATTGATGGATCCGGAACAACCGTTAATATACCTGCACTGCTTGTTACGGGATCACAACCCGAGCCGGATGCCGTTAAAACGCACTGATATTGGTAACTTCCAATTGATGTAATTCCGCTAATATTTAAAGTAGCTGCAGTAGCATTGGCATAAACTGCACCTGTTGGTGTTCCGTTTACTACATTATTCCATGTTGCCCCGTTAAAATATTGCCATTGATAATTTATTGTACCGGTACCGTTGCTTGGGGTTACACTTACATCCGTTAACCCTCCTGCACAAATACTTGAATTAGTAAACAACGGAGATGAAACTGATAAATCAGGAACAACAGTAAGAGCCAAAGTGCTTCCTGTTACAGGGTCGCATCCGGAACCGCTTGCACTAACTATACATTGATACTGGTAGATTCCTGCTGCTGTTACACCACTAATTGTCATGGTTGCTGCATTACTGTTTACATATGCTGCTCCGGTTGGAATTCCCGCTGTTACATTTATCCATGTTCCTCCATTATTGTATTGCCATTGATAACTAACCGTTCCGCTACCACCCGTAGTCGCAACAGAAACATCTGTTGCTCCTCCTGCACAAATACTGGCATTTGTAATATTTGTAGAAGTAACCAAGAGATCAGAAATTACCGTCAATGTTCCCGTTGCACTTGTTGCTGTGTTACAACCATTTCCCGTTGCACTTACGTTACAACGATACTGGTCGCTGCCTGCTGCCGTTATCCCGCTGATCGTCATTGTGGCTGAGGTAGGGTTCGTATACACTGAACCTGCCGGTGTGCCGTTGGCTACGTTATTCCACGTTGCTCCGTCAAAGTATTGCCACTGGTAGCTGATAGTGCCCGTGCCGTTACTTGCAACTACACTCACATCACTGCTTCCGCCTATACATATACTTGAATTCGTAAACGATGGTGACGTAACCGTTGGATCGGCTACTACCGTTAATGCAACTCCGGGACTTGATACCGGATCACACCCTGAACCTGCTGCACTTACATTACAGCGATACTGATCGCTGCCGGCTACTGATATTCCGCTGATGGTCATCGTACCCGTGGTTGCATTTGTATAAGTAGATCCTGCCGGTGTCCCGTTTACTACGTTATTCCACGTTGCTCCGTTAAAGTATTGCCACTGATAGCTGTATGCTCCCGTACCGTTACTTGCCGTTACACTCACATCGCTGGTTCCGCCTGCACATATAGTGCTGTTGGTATACACCGGTGTGCTAACCGTTGGATCGGCTACTACAGTTATCGTTCCTGTGCTGCTCGTTGCAGTACCACAACCGGAGCCGCTTGCACTCGCTATACATTGATAGTTATAACTGCCTGTTGCGGTTATTCCGCTTATCGTCATCGTTGCTGATGTGGTATTTACATAAGCTGCCCCTGTCGGTATTCCGGCCGTTACGTTTACCCACGTTCCTCCATTATCATATTGCCACTGATACGTTAAAGACGGGGTACCTCCCGAACCTGTTACGCTTACATTGCTTGAACCTCCTGCACATATAGTAGAGTTTGTAAAGGATGGGGCTGTTACCCCAGGATCAGCTACTACTGTCAATGTTCCCGTTGCACTTGTTGCTGTGTTACAACCATTACCCGTTGCACTTACATTACAACGATACTGGTCGCTGCCCGCTACCGTTATCCCGCTGATCGTCATTGTGGCTGATGTAGGATTCGTATACACTGAACCTGCCGGTGTGCCGTTGGCTACGTTATTCCAAGTCGCTCCGTTAAAGTATTGCCACTGGTAGCTGATAGTGCCCGTGCCGTTACTTGCAACTACACTCACATCACTGCTTCCGCCTATACATATACTTGAATTCGTAAACGATGGTGACGTAACCGTTGGATCGGCTACTACCGTAACTGTTACGGGGCCAACATACTCATCCCGTCCGCAAACATCGGTTGCTGTTCGATAATAGCATCGAGTGTTGGGTATTCCACTAGGAGGATCGTATGTAATTCCTGAACCGGCATTTATTCCACCGCCAGTACAATTATCTTGATATGTCCATGTGTAAGTAAATGAACCGGCTCCTCCTGAAGCGGGAGAAACACTCGTAAAAGCATTTGGATCGCCACCTACACAAACAGTTTGGTTTGCAGATATTGATCCCGGACTTATCGCTGTTGTAATGTTTGTAATTGTAATTGCCCCGTTTGATCCTCCACCTCCTTCCGAAACTCGAAACTCAACAGTGCTGCCGGTTGTAAGAAGCCCTGTCCATGCACTTGTGTGTGCATCACAACAACCAACATGTTGACTAACAAGAGACCCGTTTACAAATAAATCATACCTATCGTCATGAAAAGGCACATCGATTTGATAGACTCCACAAGGAAAATCCTGTCGTTTTAGAGACCAAGAGTGATTATCAGGCAGAATATGGCATCCGATAAATCCGGAGTAATCGGATGGCGAACCTGCATCTGCCCAATATGTATGGCTGTTAAAAGATGTTCCAACAATACCATCAATATAACCGCTATAGCTATCTGCCCATGAACTGCTTCCACCTGATGCATCTCCTGTATTATAACCATATAATATCCAAACCCCACTTCCGAATACGGCTGGATTTCCCGGTCCTGTGCATTTATAATCGAGTACAGCAGAATTAGCAGCCCCCGCCCCCGCCCAACCTAAACAAGGATATCTGTTTTCATTAATATTAATTGTTCCAGTAAAAGTTGAAGTCCAATCTACAGAAGCCCAAGTACCGGTACATTGAGGGCCATTGTCATCGTTATAAAAAAGAACCGAAGAACCGGCAGTTACTCCGGTCAACTGTGTGTCGTGCCCCCAATTTGCATTTGTATTACAATTGCTATAACGATAAATACCCCCGTTATGGACATTCGAAACCACATAAGTGCCCGGACCAACGCTAGCTGTTTGAAAGGCTCCTCCGATATTTGCATAAGGAGTGATGGTAAGGCCGGAAGAAACTTCACCTGCTAAACAAACACCCAAACTAACCAGTTCAATGGTAACAGTAACACATGATTGATTTTGGGTAGTGTTACAGTTAAATTGATTTAATACGGAATATAAATTCCCCCCAGGAGAAACAAATTGCACAGAAGCCTGTAAACCGGAACAGTCAGGTCCATTATCGTCATTATACGCTACAAAAGAACAACCTGTGGTATATATACTAAGCTGTGTATCAAAAGTTGTACCGCAACTCGATATCATATATACAGCACCTGCAACCGTGTTTAATATTGTAGATCGCTCTTCCATATACTGGCAGGAAGTAATTGTGCCAACCTGTCCAACCGTCCAACCGGCTACGTCAATTGAAGCATAATCCGGAGCGGCACAATCGCATTGCGCAAATAATTGACCTGAATTCATCAGGCTTGCCATTAGGATTATACAAAATACAATCTTCACCCGGGTCGTAAGTATATCTGCAAACCGGTTTGCAATTTTCTGAAAAGCACGTAAATTGTTCATTATCCAGGGGTTTAAATTCCGAGTATTAGGTTGGCTTAAGATTTACTGTTTGTTGAAACTATTGTATCTGGTATTTCTCCGGATGGGACACTATTTCATTTCTTTTATTCGCAGGCATTTTATCGAACTCTGCTTTGTCAATTATATGCTTAGAAACCGGTTTTACATTAGCGACCATTTCTTTATACTTTTCAGGGGACTCATTCATAAAGCGCTCGGGCCAGGAAGAGGATTTTGCGTTCTCTGGTGGCGTGAGAGGTTTTGTTGAATACATTAACCAAAACAAAAATGTTTTACACCCTAATATTTTTTATGCAGA
>CAIYOV010000480.1 GCA_903927935.1 uncultured Bacteroidota bacterium
TCGCGACCCGAAAATTGATAATGATAAAAATCGGCAACATAGAATTACCCGACATGCCGCTGCTGCTGGCACCGATGGAGGACGTGAGCGACCCTCCGTTTCGCCACCTGTGCAAGAAGTACGGGGCCGATATGTTGTATACCGAATTTATCAGTGCCGATGGCCTGATTCGAGATGCTGATAAGAGCATGAAGAAACTCGACATTTATTTTTTCAACTCACGACCAGCGGGTGATTGACCGCGCGCGCAGAGTAATTACTCTGGTGGACGGGAAAATTGCATCGGATACTGCTGCTGTAGCAACCTCGCATGCATGAAGAAGCGGTTACCAATATTATTTTTTTTTCTCCTTTTTAGCTTTATTCTTTCAGCGCAGCGAAAACTTGTTTCGGAATATGTATCAGTAAACGGGTACATTAAAAATCTGGGCATCATCAACTTTGTAAAAGACGGAAGCACGCTGAATGCGACTAGTTTGTACCACAACCGCATTAATCTTAAAATAAAAGCCTTTTCTTCTTTAACTATTACTGCTGAACTGCGCACACGACTCTTCATCAGTGATCAGCAAATATTAATGCCTGATTATGGAAAACTGTTAGGAAAGGATGCGGGTATTATTGACATGTCGTTTACTCTCGTTGACAAATACCCGGTCATCTTACATACGATGGTCGACCGGCTTTACCTAAACTGGCAGAATGACAAGTGGCAGATACGTTTAGGAAGACAGCGGTTAAACTGGGGGGTTAACCTTGCCTGGAACCCAAACGACATGTTCAACACTTATAACTTTCTCGACTTCGATTATGAAGAACGCCCCAGTGCCGATGCGCTGAAAGTGCAGTACAACCTTTCCTCCTTCAGCAATATTGAAGTTGCCTTTTCGCCTTCGCGCGATAAAGAAAAAATGGTGGGGGCTATAAAGTATGCGTTCAACAAGCGCAATTACGATTTTCAAATAATAGCAGGGAACTACCAGCGCGATGTGTTTGTGGGTTTCGGCTGGGCGGGTAACATTAAAGATGCAGGATTTAAAGGAGAGGTCTCATACTTCCACGATTGGAGCGACAGGAAATTTGAAAATGTAGCATTAAGCGTAAGTATTACCGCTGACTATGCTTTTAAGAAAGGTTGGTATTTGGCAGGCGCATTTTTGTATAACAACAAAGCCAGCGACCAAATATTCAGCACAGGTCAGTTGTTTGCTTTCAATCTGTCGCCAAAAGTGCTGATGCCTGCCAAATACAGCTTCCTGGTGCAGACCATGAAACAGTTTTCTCCTGCATCCACCGGAAGTCTTTCGGTTATTTATTCGCCTAAGCTCAACCTGCTCATTCTTAATCCATATTTTTCTTACTCCATAGTCGACAACTGGGATCTCGACTTTACCGTGCAGTGTTTTTTTGCTGGTAATTATTTCAAGAAATTTGATGCACTTGGTAATTCCTTCAACATCCGTGCACGGTGGAGTTTTTCAAATTAGTCCATAAAGCGAATGAATTGAAACTGCTGAATTATACAAGAAATATCTGACCGTAATTATTCTGCATCTTTAGAACAGTGACTCGAGCAATCGTTTGTCCTCTAAGAAGTTTGATAAATTGACCTGAGAGGGTACAAGCCTAGCAAGGGTTTCAGCGTTTTAACTGAAGCCCTTTTTTTATGTCCAAGTTTTTAGGTGACGTGTAGGGTGACGTTGTTGACAAACGCAATAATTACCAAATACATCCAATCATACCAAAACAAATACGCTATTCCGCCAATGAAAAGTAGATTAAATCAGTTTACTTAAACCAAGTATCACAGAATTAAGGTGGTCCATATAATTCACTGTTTTATTTCAGTTTACGAACGTTAACCACTGTTTACAGAAATAAAAATCAGCAAAGTAACAGTTTACGCTTGTAAACGGTGCACAATATTCTTTCATGAAAGATGTCTGTATTAAATTATCAAGAGGCAGTTAGGTTAACGTCCGTAAACAATGAGAGCGCTTGCGAAAAGTGTAAAAGTGCACGTTAACTTCTGTTAGATACTCAGTAAACAAAATTCGAGACTATTTGTTTCGTATAAAGAAGAGTTAACTTATGGCAGCTATTCCAAAACTGCGTTTACGCTGTGCCAATGCTATGATGAGAAACTTCATTTACTTTATCGCAATTCTATTGATTAAATTTCTGTAATGAAAGAAGTAAAATTTATTCCTTAGCTCCAAACCCCAGCAAACATTTTTGCATGTTCCAAAACTCGGTGAACTGAAACAGAATATTCTTTCGTTAACGAATCATCTGGAGTGTTACTGTAAACGCGAAGGATGCGTTTACGGTAAAAATTTCCGTCATAATCCATACAGTTAACATGTGTAAACGTTAAGATTCGCTTTCCTGATTTCGAAGAATGGAACCTATTATGCGCTAACTTTCCTTTATGAGATCTGCTTTGAATATGACTATTAACTTTTCAGCATTGTCCGCTTAGTAATAAACGGGGTAATTATAACAGTGCGTCATCACCCGAAGACTTCCAGCTTTTCTTCTTCCCTTGCGTTAACATTGTGACATAAGTGGTTCTCCTCTACACTGACTTCTATATAAACAGTAACGTAACTTTTGAATCGGATGCAAGGCCGAATTAATCTACTATCAAAAAACCATACTATTTTGTAAGTGCAGATATTCAAATTGGTTAATCATAGTAAACGGACGTTAACGGTTGTTTACCAAATCAAAAACATCCAGAAAGATTGAACTGTTTTGTTAGCATAACTCGATAAAATATTACCAAGATAGTTTTGCCTGTGCTTTTTTTCTGCTTTACGAATGATGTTAGGGAGTGGATACAACAATATGAAGATTAGAGTGTAAATTTGGAATTGCAACATGAGGACAAAAAAAAATAGAACAAAGCAAGCGCAACCGGAATTATTTATTCCTCCGGTTGGGCTTTTTAGAAATATTTCCGAAAATAAAAGGGAGGAATACATCAAGAAATATAAATCTCTTGGTGCTTTCTATTACCAAGAATATGATTTGGACATCTGCACTATCTACCGTCAGATGGAAGATTTAAAATCCAGATATAAAGATTTTGCAGGTGCTCCATTTGAAAAATATGTTGACCA
>CAIYOV010000481.1 GCA_903927935.1 uncultured Bacteroidota bacterium
GAACCGCTGCGGTGCCGATTCGGTAAACGTGTTGCAAAACGGCTGGATAGTTGATGATAAAGGAACCGGTGAGTTTAAATTTGATGCGGGTGTAATTGCTAACGCATATTTTGAAGCCTACAACTATACCGGTAATAATAACTACCGAAACATAGCTCTTTCAGTTGCTGCTTATTTAAAACCCCTACACTTTAATTCCAACAGCAACTACAACACATTTGTTTCTTTAGGCTTAACCGATGCCTTTGAACTGACCAGCGATACTGCTTATCTGAACAGAGCTATTATTAATCTGAGATATTCGGTTTATCCGGGCCAAACCGAAAACGGCCGCTGGGTTGACGGCCATAACGCCAACTCGCGCTACCACAACATTATTATTCAAAACATAGCTCCTACCCTTCCGCTTATACCTGCCGGCAATATTTATCACGATGATTTGGACACCATGTTTTACCGCTCGGTTAAAAACTTAATTGACTACACAAACGTCTGCGGCTCGGCCACAGGTTACCGCTGGCTTTTAAAAACATATAAGTCTGGCCTAACGGTATTGCCGGCAAGCGTTAAGACTGCAGCATCTGATTTAATAGGAAGGTATATCAATCAGTCTGCTGTAAACGGTAAATATTTAGACGTGCAGACCATGGGCGATTACCTGGAGTTAATCGGGCAAACTTCTGAGGTTAGCAATATCCCGTTGCCGGTTTCCTTCTCCCTCTCTCCCAACCCCGCCACCAATACCTTTACTATTACGGTTGATGAGAGCATGATTAACAGCACCGTCACCATTACCGACCTTACGGGCAGGAAAGTTGCGGCTGTGCAACTCAGCACTCAGAACTCAACATTCATCACTTCAAACTTCGCTAACGGAGTTTACCTTATAACTATAACCGGTGCCGGTGGTGTAAATACAGCGAAGAAATTAGTCATTAGCCGGTAAACTGCAATTGGCTGTTTTATTGCTTTAGCTACCCGCTGCAGATGGGCTTTTGCAAGTAAAATATATTTTATTCCTTTGTTTCAGTTTCAGCGAAACACAACTAACAAACTATTACTTACAAAATAAACCTGCATGCAGCAACATCTACTCCGCAACCTTGCGTTGTGCATCATCTATTGTTTAATTACCCAAACTTCTACCGCGCAAACGCAGACCTGCTTTGTGCAAAACAAATACAGCATACCTGCCGGAGCAAGTGGTATAGCTGCAGCCGATTTTAATAGAGATGGCCACCTCGATTTGGCGGTGGCAGCTCAGGGCGCTACGTGCAATTTTGTGTTGCTGTTAGGCGATAGTGCCGGACATATGACTCCCGTAAATATCCACCCCGGTGCCGGTAGCGACAAAATAATTGCCGGTGATTTTAACCACGATTCGTTGCCCGATGTAATTACGCTTAACACCTACAACCCAGGTTTTATTTCTGTATTTCAGGGCGATGGTAACGGTGGGTTTTCTTTAGTCGACAGTACTCCGGTTACCAGCAACTTTGGGCAAAACTTTACCGGTGGCGATTTTAATAACGATGGCAATGTTGATTTGGTGCTCCTTCGTGCATACAACGGATACCCCAACGTTCTTTCTATGCTCAGCAGCGATTCCAGCGGGGCATTTCCGGGTGGCGAAGTTATTATTGACAGCCTTCCTTTGGGTAGCTATCCCGATGTTGTTGCCGCAGATTTAAATGCTGATAACAAAACCGACTTAATAGTAAGTAACGGCCAATACGTGTACTTCTATGCCGGCCATGGCAATAACACCTTTGCTCAGCGTGTCGGTTTTCTGGCTGCCCCTAACTTTTCTGAAGCAACCGGTCTTTTTATCAGCGATTTTAATGGCGACCACAAACCCGACATAGCCGTTGGCAACATCAGCACGGTAACTATACTTACCGGTGACGGCACCGGTAACTTTACCGCCCTGCCCGCTATAGCCAACATTGCTGGCAATAAGCTTACCGCTGCCGATTTTAATGGCGACTCTATTGTTGATGTAATAGCTGCGGGTACTTGGGCTCCGGGCATGATGAATGGCGATGGCACCGGTAACTTTTCAACACCTTATGCTGTCTATATCCCCTCCTCACAGTATACTAATATTACCAAAGGCGATTTTAATAACGATGGCTACATGGACTTTGCCACCACAAATGGCTATCAGGTAGTTGTGTTTATCAACTCATTCCCTAACGATACTCCCGTTACTATCACCATTACAGGGCACAATGTTACCTGTAACGGACTGGCCAATGGCTCAGCAACAATTGCAGCTACCGGTGGCGTTGCACCATTTAGTTATTTCTGGTACATTGCAAATCAAACCAACCATTATGGTGGCCTTCAGCCTTCAACCGTAACCGGTTATATTACCGGTGGCAACGGTTGCATTGCTAAAGCAACAACTACCATTACAGAACCCGCTCCCTTAACGGTAGATATCACGGGTGAGTTGCCTTGCGGCAGCGCGGCTACTCTTACCGCACATCCTGCGGGCGGCACTGAACCATATACTTACACCTGGTTCAATATAGCTCCTGCACAACATACACAAACCGCTACTATCTTAACAGCAGGCAATTACAAAGTAAAAGTGATAGATGCCAATGGGTGCAACATAAACAGCGCTTTGGTTTATATGCCTATAGAGCCGCGCTTTACAACGGCAGATTTGTACGATACGCCAACTTCACCCGATGCCATTGCCACAGCCGATTTTAATAACGATGGCATAAAAGATTTAGTTACGGCTACTACCGGATCTAAAGGTGTTACCTTACTAATCGGTCATGCCGGTGGACATTTGACGGTTGCAAATAGCTTTCCCATCAGTAATGTTGCAGCCATGGCTCCCGCTATAGCTGCGGCCGATTTCAATATAGACGGCAATCAGGATATTATGCTGGCCAGCCAAATGGGCGACACGCTTTATTTCATAGCGGGCAATGGCAACGGCAGTTTTAATTTACCGGTAACCCTTAATGGTGGAGGCACAGGTTACAGCAAAACAATGCTTACTACCGACATAGACCGGGACGGTAAAATGGACCTTGTATTATCAGGTGCAGATAATCCCAGCGCTTCACTGGTCATATTAATGAATAACGGCAATGCCACTTTCACCAACCGGTCTATAACAGAAGTAAATCCTCATTTCGGTCATGTTGTATCAGCCGACTTTAATAACGACAATCTAACCGACCTGATTTCACTAGACCCTTACCATGATAGTTTGTCCGTATTTTTAGGATACGGTAATGGATACTTTCATGGAGCAATTCGCGTGGCAGTTTTATCTTTTCCTAACATGGTTACTTCAGGTGATTTTAACCACGACAATAACATGGATATCGTGATTACCTCACTTTACAGCAGTGCCTGCGGTGTTTTTCTGGGTGATGGCACGGGACACTTTACCTTAAAAAGTAGTTTCGGTAATTCAAACGTGAGGGGTATAGCCACCGAAGATTTTGATGGCGATTTGAACCTCGACCTTGCCTTGGCCGTACCTAATGGTGTATTGGTAAGACTTGGTTCAGATACCGGTTCGTTTAGTCAACCGGTTGCTTTAGCTTACGGAGTAATTACACCGCAAGCTTTGGTTACTGCCGATTTTAATTATGACGGACAACCCGATATTGCTACATCTAACGGTAGCCAGGATAAAACCAGTGTGATGTTTGACTGCGTTATTTACTCCGGCCTTCATGATTCAAAACCTGAGCAGAATTTTGAATTATACCCCAACCCGGCTACTAACACAGTTACCATTACCGTTGATGAAAGTATGATTGGCAGCACCGCCACCATTACAGATGTTACCGGTAGAAAGGTTGCGGCTGTTCAACTCAACATTCAACACTCACAACTCAATACATCAAACTTCGCAAACGGCATTTACCTTGTAACCATAACCGGCACCGGTGAAAGAAGTGCAACGAAGAAATTAGTTGTGAGCAGATAAATCGCTGACTTCTTAATTGCAGTTATAGGTAATAGAAATCGTCATGAGTGTATTTGCAGGCTGTTCCAGTATAGTGAAATCGGTTACATAACCATTACCGTCAATAGTATAGGTAACGATGCTTTCATTCACCGCAGTTCCATCACTATTCGTTACCTTTTTAATCAGGTTTTTAGTAGCCTTCCCGGAACGGGCATCGGATAAAAAGCTGTAAATTAAACTGAGGTTACTTTTATTTGGTTTATCGGTATAATAATCAACCGTAGTGCTATGAGTAATACTTCCCGATGCATTATGTTGAACGGAGGTAATTACGTTCCCGTTTTCGTTTGTATAATCAGTCCATCCGGTAACATTGGCCCCCGAACCCTTGGTTGTTTTAGTTATTTGCCCGTTGCTGTCATAAGTTATAAAAGTGGTATCAGATTCAATTCCCTGTATAATAAGGCCTGCAGAGTTGATTACGGAATAATGAGGACTACCGTTGGCAACACCACCCGAATTGTAGCTTTGCCTGGCAAGCAAATTACCGCTAACAGTGGTAAGGTCGTAATCACCGGTAGCTGAATCGGTGCGTTTTGTTTCATAGCCCGAAGCATCGAACTCGAAGATGAAGGTATTGCTGCCGGCTCTTACAGTTTTAACCATACAGCTTATTTGCTTGTCTTTTTTACACGATGAAGCAGTAAAAAGAACAGCAACTAAAAACAGGCAAACAAGGGTATTGAATAGTTTCATGGTCTGGTTTTTTACAAGAATAATAATATTGCGAAATCTTTCAATGGTGTTTGTTTTAATGCAATGGTTATGTATAAATAAGTACCGGTGCACATTATTTCTTCCATTTATTGCGAAAGCGGTTTAGTTTTATGGGGTAATTGAAAACATATGAAGAAAGGTTTACTGTTTGTTGTTTGTTATTTCGTTTTAACGCTTAGCCACGCCCAGCAGTGGTTTACCGATATGTACGACCCCACAGTTAATTTCTTTACAGTGCAGCAGGAGTTTAACGACTGGTGGAACATTAACAAAGAAGAGATTCTTAATCATACAGATGAACCCAATGCTGAACTGGAAGGCAAATGGGTAATTTACAAACGCTGGGAACACCAGTTGCTGCCCTATATGACAGCAACCGGTGGTGTCCGCAATGGCGTTTTCGACAGCACTGAATATAATTTCAATAAATACCGTAACGCTGTTCATGCACAACGCAGCAACAACCCTGCCTGGTCGTATATCGGTCCGCCCGAGCCATTTAACCCCGGTGGGGTAATAGGTTGCAAAGGCAGGTTAAACTGCGTTCGCTTCGACCCCGTTGATGCTAATACCATTTATGTGGGCGCTCCTTCGGGCGGCATCTGGAAAAGCACTGATGCAGGCAACAGCTGGGCGCTGCTCAACACCGACACACTGGCGCAGATAGGCGTTACCGATATTGCCATTAACCCCAACAATCACCAAAATATATTTATAGCCACCGGTGATTTTGCCAGCCAGGATTCGCGCAGTATTGGCGTGTTGCAATCTACTAACGGAGGAGTTACCTGGAGCCCCACCGGTCTTAACTGGACTATTTCGCAGGGTATGGAAATTTCGCGCCTGCTCATCAATCCCAATAATCCCGCCATTCTTATTGCCGCTACTAATAATGGTATTTACCGCACCACTAACAGCGGCAACACCTGGACACATGTTAACGGCTATACAAACGTAAGCAGCATGGAATTCAGACCTGGCAATCCCAATGTAGTATATGCCTGCAATACACGCTTTTATCGCTCAACCAATGGCGGTGCAACCTGGAGCTTAGTCAGCACAGGCTTACCGGTTGCCAATACCTTAAATGCGCTTGCCATAGGGGTAACCCCTGCCGATACCAATTATGTATATCTGCTTGCCTCGTTAACAGCCGCTTCTTCAACTCCCAACTATAACCAGGTGGGTGGCTTATACCGGTCGGTAAACGGAGGCAGTAGTTTTGCCTTGCAATCGGTGCCGAGTCAGATTTTGACTCAGGGAGTATATGACCTTGCGGTGGGCGTTTCACCTGTTAACAGCAGTGTGTTGGTGGTGGCGGCTGTTACACCTGCATATTCGTTTGATGGCGGACTCAGCTTTTCGTATCCCACTACCGATGCGCATGTCGACCATCACGATATCCGGTTCTTACCAAATAGCCCGAACAAAGTTTATTCGGCTGATGACGGTGGTTTGTTTGTATCGGAAGATTACGGCAACACCTGGACCGGTAAAAATAACGGACTGGAGATAGGGCAGATTTACGTGGTGGCGCCATCAGGCAGAACTGCCGGTTTAAATCTTACCGGAAGGCAGGATGATGGAACCCTAATGCAGCAGGACAGTGTTGCTACCAGTTTAGCACCGGGCGATGGCACTAATTGTTTGATTGACCCTACAACCGATAGCATTCTGTATGGTTCTATTCAGCAGGGACTTTTTGCCAGGTCTTTAGATGGCGGTCAGTCATACGCGTTAATTGTGCCGAATTGGGGAACGGGAGTAAACGGCAGCGGTGAATGGGTTACCCCTTTCACTATGAATCCACAGAACCATTTTTCCATTTACGTTGGCAAAGACTCTGTTTATCAGTCTTACAATGAAGGTGAAACATGGCACACGCTTAATACTCCTGCGCTGCCTTCCGGTAATTACTGGCATTATATTCGGGTGGCACCTTCCGATACCACCTATATTTATGCCAGTAGTAAAAGTAGAATCGTACGCAGTGCCAATGCCGGGTTAACCTTTACCGATATTTCCATTACCGGCAATAACAGCAATGTCTGGTCCTTTGCTGTTTCACCTACAAACCCTCACAAAATTTGGGCTACTACCGGTAACGGAGTTTATTTATCAAGCGATACCGGACATAGCTGGAGTAACATCTCTGCCGGTTTGCCACCGGTTGCCAGTTATTACCCTTATACTGTTACCTGCTTAAAAAATGCTCCCGATGCGGTTTACCTGGGCTTGCATAATGGTGGCGGTGTTTATTATACCGACAGCACCCTGACCGGCTGGGTGCCATTTGGCACCGGCTTGCCCAATACAAGTGTCGAAAATCTGGAAGTGTCATACGCTGCAGGAAAACTAAGAGCAGCCACCTACGGCAGAGATTTGTGGGAGACCGAACTTTACAACAACTGGTATAACCCAACTGTAGCGGGTTTTAAAACCGGTGTACAGACCTGTGCCGGTTACACCGTTCAGTTCAACGATGTATCCTCTTTTAACCCAACAGCCTGGCAGTGGACTTTTACCGGTGGCAATCCTTCCTCCTCCGGCATACAAAACCCTATAATAAGTTTTCCCGGCCCCGGAGCATATATGGTAACATTAACCACAACAAACGCGTACGGCTCCAACAGCACTACAAAACAAGTATTTGTAAATGGCTGCACCGGTGTTGAAAATACTTTACCCGATAAGCTGATATCTATCTTTCCCAACCCGGCCACTAACACCATTACCATAAGCGTTGATGAAAGCATAATCGGCAGCACTGCTATCATAACTGATATTACAGGTAGAAAGATAGCTACTGTTCCATTGTCTTCTATCAATTTCTTAGTGCCTACTGATAACTTCGCTAACGGAGTTTATCTGGTAAGCATCACCGGTACAGGCAGAAACAGTGCTGCTAAGAAATTAGTCATTAGTAAATAGAATACAGCAAAAAACCATTTCCTTCTTTCCGCTTTTGGACAGTTCTGTATGGCCGCCAGACAAAGTATAATTTTGTTGCTTTGTTACAGTTCTCAATACCTGCTTAACTATTCTATTTTCGCACTACTGTTAATCAAACCATTTTGCAACATGAAAAACCTGATTCTTTTTCTTGCAATAGCATTGACCGGTACAGTTAATGCTCAATCTTCATCAGCACCGAAAGCTACCATTACCAACCCGGGAGCTCTGTATTCAACCTTCAATTGGAATTCGGGCAGTAACAAAGAAATGCTCGCTAAAGTCGTATCGGTCGCTGAGATGCAGAATATACTTAAGTATAGTATCGAAAGTTCCTGGCCTGCCGGCATTTCCACCTTCGATGCGCGGAGCAAAAAGCAAGACCTGATAAAAAAAATATATCGCCTATAAAGTTGCCGAGGTAGACATGTATTATGTAATTAAGATTCCCTATGCCGCCAATAGCCATATGCCTGATGACATGCGCGCTTATTACGATTTTTATTTTGTGATGGGTAAAAACGGGGTAGAGCTTGGTGCAGGTAACGTCACTAAAAAGGCAAGTACCTCTTCCGACAACGATCTAAAATACGGCACGCTTGATTCGCTGGTTACTCGCTTTACCATACCTAAAGAACTGACCGGTGGAGCTAACGGTGCCGGTGTAGCTTACGACCCTGTGCGCAAACTTTATTATGCAGCCATGGCTGGCAATGAAAATTTTGGTCTGGTGGTATATAATAGTAAGGGTTTGGTAGTGGCCAGTACTACCACTATGATAGACGTTCGCGGAATTTGGTACAACCCGCTAACCAAAAACATTGAAGTAAACGGCTTTGAAAATAACGGAATGGCGCACTATATTCGTAATGACAAGGGTATACCTACCAATATTGAAATTGACGCTACAGGGCAAAACCAGCCCGATGAAAATTCCTGTGCGGCTTTAAATTCAGCCAACAACACATTGCTCTTTTTAACCGGGAATGAGGATGAAGAATATACTATCGAATCGTACGACAAATCAAACTATCAAAGCACTAACAGCACAACTTTCTTTCCTCCCGATGGGGTTGATTTATATGAATCGATAAATTATACCGCCATAGTATATACCGGTATGCCAAAAGCCGAAGTTGGCATTTTAAATTACGGTGAACAAGTGGTGTATTTAGCAAACCTGCAAAATGGCTATACCACTTACGAGCTGAAACTGTCGGACAGTATAGTTCCGGAAGACAGATTCAACTTTGCCTACACCAACAAGCTTTTCTGGTTCTTCGATAAAACAAACCGCGTTTGGTCGGCTTACAAAATGAAGCTCAATAAATAGAGCGCTATGAAGAAATCCCACCACTCGGTTGCTTTATGCATCATCTGCACTCTTTTATACATGGTGGGTTTTGCCCAAAGCGGCATGTGGACGTGGATGAAGGGCGATTCGGGTTTATACAATCAAGCAAATTATAATTATGGCATAATGGGTGTACCCAATTCTGTTAATGAACCTCCAGGTCGATACGATGCTGCTTTCTGGACCGATACTGCGGGGCGTTTCTGGATCTATGGCGGAGTAAATCCGTACGGCACTCTTTTCGATGACCTCTGGATGTTCGACCCTAATACACTTATGTGGACCTGGAAAAACAGCCGCAGCACTTCCGATACCTTTTCGGTAATTGCCGCTGTAAAAGGCGTTTACAGTGCTCAGAACAAACCTCGCTCACTTGGTTACAGCCCAAACACCTGGGTAACATCTGATAATCATCTGTGGCTGTTCGGTGGACAATACCCTGCACCTGATAATGATTTCAACCGTGAAATGTGGCAATACGATCCTGCTATTGACCAATGGGCATGGATGGGCACGTTTGATTATACAAGGCACGGCATTAAGGGAAGCGGGACATCCAACACATCACCGGGCGGACGGATACATGCAAATGTTTCATGGACCGATAGTACAGGTAACCTTTGGATTTATGGTGGCCTGTATTTTGATCCTAATATCTGGTATTGGAAACAGATGGGCGACATCTGGAAATACGATATCACATCCGGTATCTGGAACTGGATGAGTGGTGACAGTACCGCCAACCCACAGGGAGTTTATGGACCGGTTGGTGTGCCTTCAACTAACAACTCTCCTCTTGCCCGTAACACTCAGTTTTACTGGAAAGATGATTCCTATAACCTATGGCTGGCGGGTGGCGAGAATTATATCTCTTCTCAGTTTTATAACGATGTGTGGAAATTCAATTCAAAAACACTTGAATGGACACTTATACAAGGCACCGCTACTCCTGATACCACCAACATAACCACCGGTGATTGCATACATGATATAAATAACCGGCAGGGTGGCAGATATCAAAATAGAGCAACCTGGAATATTTGCAATAATGTGATTCTTAATTATGGCGGTTTTAAAACACTCGATGGATTCACCAACATAAACGATCTCTGGGGTTTTCTTCCAACCCAAAACGTTTGGGTGCGTATTAATCATCACGCTTCCACCGGTGCTTACGGAATAAAGGGTATCGCTTCCCCCTCCAATTATCCCCGCGTCCGAAGCGGATCAGCAGGCTTTACCGATAAGCACGGCAATGCCTGGCTTTTCAGCGGCAATGGTAATTTCTCAAATGACCTTTGGAAATTTACTTTAGACACTGCATGTATAGGCAACGTATTTTGCAATAGCAGCTGTACACTGGCACCGGTCACGTTAACTGCCGATTCTTTGACTATATGCGCTAATGATAGCACTCCTGTTTGTGCCCCGGTGGGTTATCAGAGTTATATCTGGAACAATGGAGAATCATCACGATGCATTTACGCCAAAAATGCAGGCAACTATTACGTTACAGTAACCGACAACAACAGCTGTTCCGTGCAATCAAATCACATTTCGGTAAATGTTTATCCCCTTTCATCAGTATCAGTGAGCGTAAATGGTGATACCCTCTCAGCCTATAACGCTGCTGCTTATCAATGGTTTTTAAATAACAACCCTGTGAACGGAGCAACATCTCCTGTTTTTGTTATCAGTCAACCAGGCAGCTATACAGTTGCTGTTACCGATAGTAACGGATGCTCTGCATTTTCAAATGCCATTAACATTACAGTCGTTCCTGAAACAGTCGCTTGCAATTTCTTCATATTGCCCAACCCTGCCAACAAGACGGTTACCATTAACGTTGACGAAAGCATGGTAGGCAACACCATTATGATAACCGATGTTACCGGAAGAAAGATCTTGGCTGTTGAACTCACCACACGCAAATCAGCATTCAGCACTTCAAATTTTACTGCCGGAATTTACCTGGTAACTTTAGAAAATAAAACAGGGAGATCAGCCAGGAAATTGATCATTCAAAAATAAAAGCAAGTTTCTGTAACTACACTGCTCCGGCTTATCTTATTATTAATTATTGCACCCATAGGATAAATCAGCAGACATAAGTGTATTGGCAGGTTGCTGAAGTAAACTGAAATTAGTTAAGTAACCATCGGAATCAAAAGTGTATGTGACGTTTGTGATTGAAACCGAAGTCCCATCGCTGTTTCCGACCTGCTTAATCAGGTTTTTAGTGGTTTTCCCGTAGCGGGCGTCAGTAATAAACCTATAAATAAAATTGATATTACCTTTATTCGTTTTATCGGTATAATAATCAATGCTGGTAGTGTGTGTTATGCTTCCTGCACCATCATAAGTTACGGTACTGGTCACATTCTCGTCCGCCCATGTATAAATAGTCCAACCGGTAATATTAGCACCGGATCCGGTAGTTGATTTTGTCATTTGACCCTCGCTGTTATAAGTTAAAAAGGTTGTATCGATGTTGATTTCCTGAAGAATAAGCCCCTCCGGGTTGATTACAAAATATTTAGGACTACCGGTGGCAACACCGGCAGCATTGTAATTTTGCTTGGTAAGTAAACTGCCGCTGGCAGTGGAAATATTGTATGTGCCGGTAGTTGAATCGGTGCGTTTTGTTTCGTATCCGCTGGCATCGAACTCATACAGGGTAGTGTGACCGCTTACACTCAACGATTTCATAGAGCAGTTCAATTGCTTATCCTTTTTGCATGAGGCAGTGGTAAAAAGAAGAGCAACAGCCAACAGGCTAACAATGGTATTGAATATTTTCACAGTATAATTTTTTACAAGGATAACTATAATACACACTTTTTTAGTGCTGATTGTATTAACGCCAATATTTTCCATTCTAACCGGAAAATGAGTTTACCTTCAAGTAGTAAATAATAACAAATGAAGCGAAGATTTCTGTTTCTTGTTTGCGGTTTGTTGTTGGATTATGTTGCAATGTCACAAACGAATTGGTGTCCTGCCGGAGCCGATTGGCATTACAGATACATTTCTTTAGGGGAAGAAGGCTATATCCATTACCACTACACCAACGACACTATTTTTGCAAACCGCACCTGCCATAAAATAGAAAGCACTGTTTACTCTGACCTGCACGACCCTCCGGGTTTTCATCATTACGATACTGGTCAAGCCACAAATATTTATACCTACAACGCTGACGACACTGTGTATTTTTACTATGGCATGTCCGAAAAATGGCTACCCACTTATTTCTTTAATGCACAAACAGGCGACACACTGGTTGTTCCCAATTATGCTATGCATACTAACTCCGATTCTACCGTTAACATTTTAGTAGACAGCACCGGCATTATGCAGATAGACACTTACTATCTTCGATGGTATGACTATCATGTAGTCGATACATTTAACTGGTGTAATTTTCCAGGCAGAGCCGTAGAAAAATTAGGCATGATGAATAACGACCTCATCCCTTTCTGGCATTGCATTACCGATGATTACTATTACAACTTCTGTAGCTATCAGGATAGTATTACGACCCTTTACCCTTCTAATGTAGTTTGTCAATTTATTATAAACAATATTCCCCAACTCAACAATCAGGAATCTATTCTCAGCATTCAACCAAACCCTGCTAGCAACAGTGTTATAGTTAGCGTAAACGAACGAATTATTGGTTGTATCGCCACGATTACTGATGTAACCGGCAGAAAGGTTACAAGGGAACAACTTCTCACCCAAGAATCAGCACTCAATGTTTCAAACTTACTAAATGGTATTTATCTGTTAAGTGTCACCGATGAAGATGGTAGCAGTACAACCAGGAAACTCGTAATACGGAGGTAAGCCTATAGACAACAGCATAAGCTGTATCTTATCGCTCGGGTAAAATATTATATTCGCAAAATGGAAAAACAAACCCGCCCCGGTAAAGTTTTTTTACTTTATGTCTTTACTCTGCTCAACATTTTAAATGGAGCACAGTCACAAACTGTTTCATATATCATCCCCGACATCGGCACCACAGGACAAAACACATACGTGGAGCTAATCAGTCCTTACAATGCCAATGGCAATTTCGGAACCGATGGAGTTTATAATAACAACCCCGGTGATGCAGTACGAGTGGTATGTGTTAATAATTCCGACACAGGTAAAATAAAAATCGGGCCCATAGTAGTTAGCTGGAGCGGGAAACTTATTTCCACCCAGGTATTTGTTATGCCATGGGTAATTCCGAATTCAACCGACTGGCAACTGCTTTCGGCTGCCTATAAAATTCCACTCCAAGTAGTATTAAATGGCACTAACTATTCAAATTCAGATACTTTTTACATTATTCGACCTCAACCGGCCATTGTAACGTCAGGCAATGTAGTGCTTGGTAGCGGTGGAGGGTTTGGTACTCGTTCACGAAGGGGTGCCATGCTTTTCGATTCACTTGTTTTCCAGAGTGGGGCAAACGTCACCGTAAGTACTACCGACTGCGACCCTTTTATCACAGGCAACCAAGGATATCTTCCCGCTCATATTTTCAGTATGGGAAAAATTGAGATAGATAATGGTGCCATAATCTCTGTGAGTGCTATTGGGGGACAAAACCCCGATGGGGGACCGGGTGGGGGCGGTGGTGGAACAGAATCATATACCAATAACACGGCCTGTGGCGCAGGACCCAACATAGCAGGTGGCGGATTTACTGGTGGCGGAACGGAGAGAGCATGTTGCACGGAAAGTGCCGGAGCAGGAACGGGACCTGGAAGCAGTTGCATCGGGTGCGGAAAAAATAGTTTAAACGGAGTTCTGGGAGGTGGAGGAAGCCCCGGATGTGCAGACCAGGACGTAGGAGCAGGAGGAACAGGACATCCTTTTGGCAGTAGCGGAACCAACGGCCCTGCTCCCGGTGGATACGGAGGAGGCAGTGGTTGGAGCGCATACGCGGGTGGTGGTTATGCGTCTAATGGCATAGCAATAATTGCAGGTTCGGAAGGAAAAGCAAATGGCAACATGGAAATAATTCCGTTTGCGGGCGGTTCGGGTGGAAGCGGTGGTGTGGCTGGTCCAGGTACTACCCGCGGTGGCGGTGGCGGTGGTGGTGGTGCGTTATCACTTCACGCTTATTTTTCTTCGAATCTGTTTGCCGGAGCACAAGTAAATTCAAGCGGTGGTAATGGTGTTTCAGGACATCCTTCCTACCGTGGGGGTGCTGGTGGTTCGGGTGGTGCAATATATCTAAGCGGGAAGTTGAGTTCTCAAGGTAACACTACAATAAACGTTTCTGGCGGGGTTGGAGGAATCGGTGGAACCGGTCAAGGTGGAAGCGGTGGCGCTGGAAGAGTTAGAATGGATGGACCTTTTACCTCATCGCCTATTATTACACCGGTGAACAGTTCTACTTCGTTTACCGGTCCAACTACAGATACTTCACGATATGTAGCCAGAACTTTTACTCTTTCGGGAACAGGAAATGGGCAGCCGCTGAATATTTATCTAAAGCCGCTTACAAAACCTTGGCAGTTATTTACAACAGTCAGCGGTTACGGAACAACATGGAATCAAAACATTACCCTGCCTTGCCCAGATACCATATTTCTGCTTGCGGTAATTCAGCAAGTTTCTGCGCCAAATATCGCACAGTATACTGCAGAACCTGAATGGGTGTTTTCGCAGGCAGCAGCTAATATGTTTATTACCAGTAGCCAGTTCAATACTGATTTTATAGCCGACTCTGTTTGTATGAATTATGCTATCACTTTTACTGACCTCTCATCAGGTACCACAGGAGCACCGGTTCAGTGGAATTGGAACTTCGGTGATGGCAATAGTTCTGCTTTACAGAATCCAGGGCACATTTATACAACAGGAGGAAATTACACAGCTACACTTATTTCAAATGATGTGGCAAACTGTCCAGATACTATTTCAAAAACGGTAACCGTATTTTCTGCCCCTGTTGCAAATTTTGCTGCAGATACAGTTTGTTCTACTTCTCCTCCCACTCATTTTACTGATCTTTCTACCGGTGCTGTGCAATGGACTTGGGATTTTGGTGACGTAGGAAATTCAACACTTCAAAGCCCGTCACACACTTATGTGTCCAGCGGAACTTATAACGTGGTGCTTATTGTTGCAAATACAAATACATGTGCCGATACCATTACAAATCCTGTACTAATAAATGCCGGTGTTTTTGCATCGTTCACTTCTTCTAATGTTTGCTTTCCCAACGATGTAGTGTTAAGCAACACTTCAACCGGTCCGGTTACAACTTATGGCTGGAGTTTTGGTGACGGGCAATTTTCAATGCAGCAAAATCCCACACATAATTATACCACTGCGGGAACATACAATGTAACATTGCTTGTTTCCAGTGCAAATAATTGTGTTGATACTGTTACGCATTCTGTGGTAATTAATCCTAAACCAGTTGCTGATTTTACGGCCTCTGCTGTATGTAACGGAGTTGCTTCGGTGTTTACGAATAATTCTTCTGTTTCATCTGGCAACTTAGTTACTTATTCTTGGGACTTTGGTGACGGTGGTACTGGTACACAACAAAATCTTTCGCATACTTATTCATCTACGGGCTCCTTTAATACTATCTTAATTGTTCAATCCGACAGCAGTTGTTCTGACACAACTAGCAAAGTAGTTGTGGTTAATCCTAATCCCGTTGCAAACTTCACTTCAAACGAAGTCTGCCAGAACCTGAATACTGTTTTCAACAACACGACTACCATCGCCAGCGGAAATATTTCACAATGGATATGGAATTTTGCTGATGGGCAGACCGATACACAACAAAATCCTTCTCATATTTATCAGAATGCCGGAATTTATAATGTAACACTTATTGCCATGAGCGACAATAATTGCAGTGATACTGCTTTGCAAACTGCTATTGTTGATCCCTTACCGCTATTAAACTTTAGCGCGCCTGATGTTTGTCTTGGTAATGCAACAATGTTTACAAATGCTTCCCCCATAACTGCAGGAGCCATCAATGTTTGGAATTGGGATTTTGGAAATGGGAACACCTCTTCTATGTTCTCTCCATCCTATACTTATACAGTTCCGGGTATCTATGCTGTGAAATTATTAGCGACATCTGATAGGAATTGCGAAGATTCATTAACGAAAAATATTTCGGTATTTGATATTCCTGTTGCTTCCACTACAACAACTCCTGCCTGTTTTACTGAGGATAATGGAAGTGCTTCCGTTATTGCAATGAACGGCACTCCTCCTTATACCTACCTTTGGAGTAGCGGACAAACCGGTATATCAGGTTCTAATCTTTTTGCGGGAACTTATTACATTACTGTTACCGATGCGAATAATTGTACCGCCACTGTCAGTGCAATTGTCACCGAGCCTGCGGGCCCGCTAACCGTTAGTGTCAATCCAAATGCTCCCGAGATAGAGTTGGGGGAGAACATCATTATTAATCTAGGTAACAGTTACAATACTGCCGCATCATACCTTACTTCACCTTCCTATGGTTTGGGCTGTACCGATTGCGCACAATTAGATGCCACTCCATATCAAACTACTTTATATACAGTTACCGTTACCGACAGCAATGGATGTAAAGGTAATGGCGAATTTACGGTCAAGGTGAATGAGGCAATGCCTGTTTTCATACCTAATGTTTTTACACCTAATGGCGATGGGAATAACGATATGTGGGGTATTTATTCCAGAGCTATAAAGTTCATCAGTATCAAAGTTTTTAACCGATGGGGCGAAAAGGTTTTTGACACCAACAACACTAATGAACTTTGGGACGGAACGTTCATGGGCAAGCCATCTCCTCAGGGAGTTTATGTTTACGAGGCGGAAATTGTTTACCTCAACAACAAAA
>CAIYOV010000482.1 GCA_903927935.1 uncultured Bacteroidota bacterium
CTCTGAACCAGTGGCTATATAACCATCACTAAGGAAAATTACCGGAACCATGTGTTCAATAGAAATGGTGACTGCTTCATAAACTGCATCGAAACAATCGGATGGTGTAGAAGCAGAAATAATAGGAAGTGGAGACTCTCCATGACGTCCATACATGGCGAATAACAAATCGCTTTGCTCCGTTTTTGTCGGAAGACCGGTGGAAGGACCTCCGCGCTGAACATCACAAATCAACAATGGGATTTCTAAAATCATTGCTAAGCTCATAGCTTCTGATTTCAACGCCAGACCCGGACCTGATGTAGTTGTTACACCAAGCGAACCCGTGTAAGAAGCACCGATGGCCGTACAAATAGCTGCAATTTCATCCTCTGCCTGGAAAGTTTTTACTCCGTTCGCCTTGTATTTAGAAAGCTCGTGAAGAATATCAGATGCCGGGGTAATAGGGTAAGAACCCAGAAAAACAGGTAGACCCGCTTTTTCGGCAGCTGCAATAATTCCAATAGCTACAGCCTGGTTGCCTGCAATATTTCTGTAAAGCCCCTCGGGTAATTTTGCGGCCGATGTTTTGTAACGGGTTGTGAAAATTTCGGTGTTGTCTCCATAATTCCACCCGCTTTTTAAGGCGGTTACATTCGCATTAAAAATATCGGGTTTCTTGCCAAATTTTTCTTCCAAAAATTTGATGGTGAATTCCATGCTCTTATCAAACATCCAGAACAACACACCCAGAACAAACATATTTTTGCAGCGCTCCACTTCTTTCATGCCAAGTGCAGATTCTTTCAGTGCTTCTTTGGTGAGTTTGGTTACATCAATTTTGTAAACGGTGTACCCATCCAGCGTATCATCTTCTAAGGGGCTTACAGCGCCTTCGGGATAACCGGCAAGTTTCAAATTCTTAGAATCGAATCCTGCTATGTTTGCAATAATTACTCCGCCTCGTTTCAAACGCTTTAAATCGTTTTTCAAAGCAGCCGAATTCATCGCTACAAGAACATCATACATATCACCGGGAGTAAAGATTTCTTTGCTTCCGAAATGAACCTGAAAACCGGAAACACCGGCAATGGTTCCTGCAGGGGCACGAATTTCTGCCGGGTATTCTGGAAATGTAGAAAGGTCTTGACCGAGCAATGCTGCGGTATCTGTAAATTGCATGCCTGTTAACTGCATGCCATCGCCCGAGTCGCCCGAAAAACGAATTACGAGACTGTCAACGTTTTTAACTTCTGTAGTGCGCGATGATTTTTTTTCCAATGTTGTATCCATTATTGAAACTACTTTTTATGTAAAATGAGGCGCAAAGATACTACTCTGCGTGAAGTTTTGCCTTTTTAGCAAGTAAGTCTTCTTCTGTTTCGACATGAAGTTCGTCAGCTAAACAGCAATCTACCGGGCAAACAGATGCACATTGCGGCTCATCATGAAAGCCCTTACATTCCGTGCACTTATCGGTAACGATATAAAAATAATCATCAGATAAAGGAGGCTGAGTAGAATCTGCATCAATACTATTTCCATCCATTAGCTTATAAGAACCGTGAACTCCGGTTTTGTCTGATAGTTTCCAGCTATCGCCATTTGCATAAATTGCTCCATTCGGACATTCGGGTTCGCATGCTCCGCAGTTAATACAAACATCTGTAATTTTAATTGCCATAAAGATTGATTTTTTAGTTATTAATTTTTGAAAGCGGAATCGAAAGAAGTCATTTTGATGGATAAAGCAAATGATTTTTTTCATAAAGAGATTGTGCATAAGATTTCTTTTTTTGCATTGCTAATACAAGTTTCATTGCTGATAATTGTTGGCTAAGAAAAAACGAATTACATGGGTTCCGCCTCACTTATACTCTTAATTATCTGCGGACTTGCTTTTGCAGGGGGCGCATTGCTCTTATCACACGTAATTACTCCCGGTACAAAGAATAGTCAGAAAGGAGAAGCTTACGAATGTGGTGTAGAAACAAAAGGACAGAGTTGGATTCAGTTCAATGTCGGCTACTATCTCTTCGCACTTATTTTTTTAATTTTTGATGTGGAACTTGTTTTCCTTTATCCCTGGGCGGTTGTAGTAAAGAGCGTGGGAATAGTTGCTCTGGTGGAGATTGTGATTTTTCTTTTCATTCTGTTTCTCGGATTTCTTTACGCACATAAAAAAGGAGCCCTTAAATGGCAATAGATAATCCACATACACCAACATTGTTTCCCGGACAGGTGCATCAGGTGCCGGGTGGAGGAATTTTAGTTACGAAGTTTGATGACGTATTGAATTGGGCTCGCTCCAATTCTTTGTGGCCTTTAGTATTCGGAACAAGTTGCTGCGCTATTGAAATGATGAGTGCTGCCGGAGCAAAATATGATTGGAGCCGTTTTGGTTTCGAAGTGGCACGTGCCACTCCCCGACAAGCAGATGTGATAATTATTGCAGGAACAATCGTAAATAAAATGGCACCGGTGCTTAAACGCCTATACGACCAAATGCCCGACCCGAAGTATGTGGTAGCAATGGGCGCGTGTTCAATTTCAGGCGGACCATTTTTCTATAATACTTATAGTGTAGTAAAAGGAGCAGACCACGTGATACCGGTAGATGTATACATACCAGGTTGCCCGCCACGACCGGAAGCGTTGATTCACGCACTATTGACTTTACAGGAAAAAATAAAAAGTGGAGTGCCCAGGGAAAAATTATACTTAGAAGAAGTGAAGAAACCGTGATGACGAAAGAAGAACTGAAGAACAAAATTTCGGATATAATACCTGCTGCCACGTTTGATGAAGCAGGAGAATGGTTAAATGTTTCAATTGATGCGATTGACTGGTTTCCTCTTGCCTGGCAACTGCGTGCGAATGCAGAACTCGATTTTGAATTTCTTTTCAACATAACGGCAGTGGATTGGAAAACGCATATAACCATGGTATATCATCTGCGTTCAGTTAAGTATGGACATATTATAGTAGTAAAAGCGAAGTGCGACCGCACGAAGACAGAGATTGAAAGTGTGTCTAAAATATGGAAGACTGCCGATCTTAATGAGCGTGAAGCCTATGATTTAATGGGAGTGAAGTTTTTGAACCATCCTGATTTGAGAAGATTGTTTTTGACAGATGATTGGGAAGGGTATCCGTTGAGGAAGGATTATGTAGACGAAGTGAATATTGTAAAACTGTAAGGAAAAGAAAGTGCAATACGAAGAAGTAGCCACTACTGAAGAAGGTAATCTTGTTATTAATGTTGGTCCCCAGCACCCTGCTACGCATGGTGTAATGCATTTGGTGATTACCTTGAATGGCGAAACGATTTTGAAAGTTGAACCACATCTGGGTTACATACACCGCAGCATTGAGAAGATGTGTGAGAGTTTGAGTTACCGTCAGTTTATTTATAGCACAAGCCGGATGGATTATCTGAGTGCGCACATTAATAATCATGGTTGTGCCCTTGCGGTGGAGAAAGGCTTGCAGATTGAGGTGCCTGAACGTGCTAAGGTGATACGGGTGCTGATGGATGAATTGACGCGTGTGGCAAGCCATGTGTTGTGGTGGGGTGCAATGGCGATGGATGTGGGTGCGCTCACTCCGTTTTTTCATGCGTTCCGCGAGCGGGAGTTGATTAATGATATTATGGAGGAGACCTGTGGAGCTCGTCTGACGATGAATTATATGGTTCCTGGCGGGGTAATGGCTGATTTGCATCCGGATTTTGTTCGGAAGGTGAAGGATTTTGTGGCGTTTTTCAGAACTAAGATTGATGAATACGACACGCTGATAACACATAACGTGATTTTTCAGGGACGTATGAAAGGCGTAGGCGTTATTTCGGCAGCAGATGCTGTTTCATATGGCTGTACCGGTCCGGTGTTGCGTGCTTGTGGAGTAAAGTGCGATATCCGCAAATTATCACCTTATGATGGTTATGAGAAATTAAATTTTGAAGAACCGCTGGAAACCGCAGGTGATAGTTATGCGCGTTACTTACAGCGTATGCGCGAGTTGCGTGAGTCTCTTTCGATAATTGACCAGTTGATTGATAATATTCCAGAGGGAGATTTTCAGGCGAAGACCAAGGCGGTATTGAAATTACCGAAAGGGGAATTTTATAGTCGTGTTGAAACTGCGCGAGGTGAGTTTGGAGTTTATATTATAAGCGAAGGCGGATTGACTCCTTACAGAATACATTTCCGTTCACCTGGTTTCAATAATCTTGCTGCCTTAGACCACATGGCGCGTGGACAGAAGATAGGTGACCTGGTGGCGATTATGGGGACATTAGATTTAGTAATACCGGATATAGATAGATAAATGATTTCAATAGAGCACATATCACAATCGCTTCACGAGGCACTTTCTGCTTCGCTGAATTCTACTTTAGTATTGCTGATTGAAATGGTGATTGCCGGAGTTTTAGTGATTGCTTTGTTTGCTGTGCTTGGTTTGGTACTGGTATTTATGGAAAGAAAAGTTTCTGCTTACATACAAATTCGTTTAGGACCTAACAGAGTGGGTTATCAGGGTTTCGCACAAACAGCAGCAGATACTTTGAAGTTGTTGATTAAAGAAGGATTGACACCGGATGGTGCCGATAAGTTTTTGTTCAACCTTGCGCCTTTGGTTGTAATGGTTGTTGCTATGCTCATAATGGCTCCCATTGCTTTTACCAAAGGTTTTCAGTTGTGGGATATTAATATTGGAGTATTATATGTAAGCGCAGTAAGCAGCATTAGTGTTATTGGAATATTGATGGCGGGTTGGGCAAGCAACAACAAGTATTCTATGTTGGGTGCTATGCGTAGCGGTGCGCAGATTGTGAGCTATGAGTTAAGTGCCGGTCTTTCGGTTATCACCATTGTGATTTTGGTAGGAAGTTTAAGTATTAACGATATCATCGCTTCGCAGCAAAACGGCTGGTGGATTTTTAAGGGACATATTCCCGTAATGATTTCGTTTATAATTTTTGTGATTGCCGTAACGGCAGAAACTAATCGTGCGCCATTTGATTTGGCCGAGGCAGAGAGTGAACTTACGGCCGGGTTTCATACCGAGTATTCGGGAATGCGTTTTGCTTTCTTCTTTTTGGCTGAATACGTGAACATTTTTGTTGTCTGCGCTATCGGAGCCACTTTGTTTTTTGGCGGATGGATGCCGTTTCATATTGGCAGTTGGGAGGCTTTTAATCATGTGATGGATTTTATTCCGGGTATTGTGTGGTTTTTCGGTAAAATATTTTCTCTTATATTTTTAATCATGTGGTTCCGGTGGACGTTTCCTCGTTTGCGTATTGACCAGTTGCTTAATTTAGAATGGAAATATTTGCTGCCGATTGCAATGTTTAATTTGTTGCTGACGACTTTGATGGCGATAACAGGATTTTATTTTAAATAGAATGTTCATAGTAGATTATATAAAGACGGTTTATTCTACGTGCAAGTCGCTGCTTAGCGGCATGCGCCTGACCGGTTATTATTTCTTCCACCATAAGGAAATTATAACGCAGCAATATCCCGATGTAAGGCTGGTGATGGCAGAGCGCTTTCGTGGTGAAGTGGTGATGACACATGATGAAAAGAATGAACACCGCTGCACCGGTTGCACCGCTTGTGAGCTGGCTTGTCCTAATGCGACTATCAAGATTGTAACCAAGCAGGAGTTGCAGCCTGATGGGAAAAAGAAAAAGGCACTTGATACTTTTGTATATCACCTGGAGCTTTGTACCATGTGTAATTTATGTATTATGGCCTGTCCGACAGATGCGATTAAAATGGCGCAAACCTATGAGCATAGTGTATTTGACAGAAATCAATTGACAAAAAAACTGAATGCTCCGGGAAGTAAACTGATGGAAGGGGTAGAATAAAAAAGAAGAATGGAAGTAAGCAACATCATATTTTATCTTTTAGGCGCCCTGATACTGGCGTGTGGAGTTTTGGCTGTTACCAGCCGTCAGATTTTCCGCAGTGCGATATATTTATTGTTCTGCATGATGAGTGTTGCGGGTTTGTATTTCTGGATGCAATATGAGTTTATCGCAGCGGTGCAGATTGTAGTTTATGTGGGTGGTATTGTAGTGCTGATTATCTTCTCCATCTTCCTCACACATCGCGTGGGTAAAGATTTGGCAGAGCCAGAATTCAAGCGGACATTATTTGCAGGGCTGGCAAGTTTGTTTGCCTTCCTTTTATTCTGGTGGGTGATAAAGAGAAATGAATTTTTTGGAGAGCAGCCAAGCGGTGAATTAAGCGTGCGAAGAATAGGAGAAGAAATGCTGAACTATAAACAGGGAGGCTTTGTGCTGCCGTTCGAAGTAGTTTCTATTTTATTACTGGCGGCTATGGTTGGCTGTATTGTTATTGCTATGCGCGCACAAACAGAAAAAAACTAATGGAAGTAGGACTCACACAAATATTATTTCTCAGCACTGCGCTCTTTTTTATAGGAATGTATGGTTTCCTCACGCGCAGGAATTTGATTACGATGCTAATGGCAGTGGAGTTGATGCTGAATGCCGTGAACATCAACTTTATTGCGTTCAATAAATATTTATGGGGAGGAAAACTGGACGGTGTGTTCTTTACCATTTTCATTATTGCCATTGCTGCTGCTGAAGCGGCTGTGGCCATTGCTATTGTCATCAACATCTATCGCAACTTTGGAAGTATTGATGCGGAAGATGCTGATTCTTTAAAGTTATAAACCACAATGTCTGCAATCAACATAGCACTTATTCCACTACTGCCGCTGGCCAGTTTTCTGCTCCTCGGTTTGTTCGGCAAAAAGCATTTTAAAGAAAGCGGAGGAATTATCGGCACACTTTCGCTCATGGGTTCGGCTGGGCTTTCATTGTTTACCGCATACAATTACTTTTTTGTTTCGGGGAAAGTAAATGGTGTTTATCAGCAACTGGAAGTGCTGAAAATTCAATGGCTGGAGTTTGTTCCCGGAGTTTCGATTGATATGGGTTTGCTGCTCGACCCTATTTCAGTAATGATGCTGGTGGTGGTGACCTTTATTTCGCTGATGGTTCATGTTTACTCGCTCGGTTATATGAAAGGCGAGGAGCGGTTCTCCGTTTATTATTCCTTCCTATCGCTTTTTACTTTTTCCATGTTGGGTCTCGTGTTGAGCAGCAACATTTTTCAGATATATATGTTCTGGGAGTTAGTGGGTGTTTCATCGTTCCTGCTAATCGGATTTTATTTTGAAAAGCCAAGTGCAGTGGCCGCTTCTAAAAAAGCATTCATCGTTACACGCTTTGCGGATTTAGGATTTTTGATTGGCATTCTCATTCTTGCATTTCATGCCGAGACGCTTGATTTCAAAATTCTTATTCAACGACTAACAGACGTTAGCTCACCGCAATTGCATTCGGCTATTGCAGGAGGATTGTTTGGTATCAGTGCATTGACATGGGGGGTATTGCTGGTGTTTGCAGGTGGCGCAGGAAAAAGTGCCATGATGCCGTTTCATATCTGGTTGCCCGATGCGATGGAAGGCCCTACTCCGGTTTCGGCATTGATACATGCGGCAACCATGGTGGTAGCCGGTGTTTATCTCGTAGCGCGTTTGTTCCCGGTGTTTGCCATTTCATGCCCCGGTGCTTTGGAAGTGGTGATGTATGTGGGCGCTGCCTCTGCATTGTTTGCGGCAGTGATTGCCTGCACACAAACGGATATTAAGCGCGTACTGGCGTATAGCACCATGAGCCAGATTGGTTACATGATGTTTGCGCTGGGTGTTTCGGGATATGGTGGCGAAAACGGGTTGGGTTTTACGGCTTCGATGTTTCATTTGTTTACACATGCCATGTTTAAGGCACTGTTGTTCCTGGGTGCCGGTGCGGTGATACATTATGTGCATTCGAATGAGATGGGCGATATGGGCGGCTTGCGCAGGAAGATGCCGGTGACGCATTTTACTTTTTTGATTGCGTGTCTGGCTATTGCCGGTGTGCCTCCGTTCAGCGGGTTCTTTAGTAAGGAAGAAATACTGACCGCTACGTTTCATTCCAACAAGCTGGTTTATGGCGTTGCGCTGTTTACTGCCGGGTTGACTGCCTTTTATATGTTCCGCTTATACTTTTCTATTTTCTGGAAGAGAGACTTTGTTTCACACGGACAGCACGGAGGTCACGGAGAAGCGCCATTTACGATGAAGTTGCCGCTGGTGATTTTAGGCCTGCTGGCAATGGTAACAGGCTTTGTTCCGTTTAGCGAATTTGTAAGCAGTGATGGAGCGGCACTACACAGTGAGTTTCATTTAACCATGGCGATTGCACCGGTAGTATTTGGCCTGGTTGGAATTTTAATTGCATTCGTAATGTATAAAAGCGAAAGCGATTTGCCTGCAAGGGTTTCTGTTGCCATGCGCGGTTTGTATAAAGGCGCTTACCACAAATTTTATATTGATGAGCTTTATCTGTTTGTGACTAAAAAGATTGTTTTCAATCTGGTTGGAAGACCGTCTGCGTGGATTGATAAAAATGTAGTGAACGGTTTGGTAGATGCCAGCGGTATGTTTGCGCAGGACAGCTCGGAGGAGTTGAGTGTGTGGCAGAGCGGCAAAGTGCAGAATTATGCTTTCTGGTTTTTAGTGGGGGCGATAGGCTTGGTGATTGCTTTTGTGATTTTATAATAAATTTAAATGAATTTATCTCTCTTAATTCTTCTTCCCGTTCTCACAGCCCTTGTTGTGTTGGTGGTGCGCGATGCTAAGCAGGTTCGTGCGGTGGCGCTGTTAGGAGCGGTGGTTCAGCTGGTGCTTTGCGGGTTTTTGCTGATGGCTTATACACAGGAGCGCAACGCTGGCAACACAACTGCCTTTTTGTTTCAGCAGCGCGCGATGTGGTTTACGGCTTTTAATATTCAATACTATTTGGGCGTGGACGGTATTTCGGTGGCGATGATTATGATGACCTCGCTGGTGGTGGTGGCAGGTGTGCTGGTGAGTTGGAAGATAGAGAAGCTGACCAAAGAGTTTTTCTTTCTGTTGCTGTTTCTTTCAGCAGGGGCTTACGGCTTTTTTATGTCGCTTGATTTGTTCCTGATGTTCTTCTTTTTAGAACTGGCTGTTATACCTAAGTTTTTGCTGATAGCCATCTGGGGCAGCGGCCGCAAAGAATACAGCGCGAATAAACTGGCGCTGATGCTGATGGGCGGCAGTGCTATGGTATTTGTGGGTTTACTGGCCGTTTATTTTTACAACGGCACACCCACCTTTGATTTGGTGGCGCTTTCTAAAACGCATTTGCCGCTGGTGGTGCAGCACCGTTTTTTTCCTTTCCTTTTTCTGGGCTTCGGAGTGTTCGGGGCGCTGTTTCCCTTTCATACCTGGGTGCCTGACGGACACAGCTCAGCTCCAACGGCTGCTTCAATGTTCTTAGCGGGTATCTCGATGAAACTTGGCGGTTATGGTTGTCTGCGTGTAGCAACTTACCTGATGCCCGAAGGCGCTGTGGAATATCAATGGGTGATTATACTGCTGAGTGCTATTGCTATTTTATATGGCGCGTTTGCTACACTTATGCAAACCGATTTGAAATACATCAACGCATATTCATCGGTGAGCCATTGCGGGTTTGTGTTGCTGGGTATTGGTATGTTGACCAAAACGGCTATTACCGGTGCGGTGATGCAGATGGTGAGCCACGGTTTAATGACGGCTCTTTTCTTCGCTGCCATAGGTATGTTGTATGAGCGCACGCACACGCGCATGGTGGCACACATGGGCGGCTTGCTCAAGGTTACTCCGTTTATAGGCACGGTATTTTTTATTGCGGGACTGTGTTCACTCGGCTTGCCGGGCTTAAGCGGATTTGCTGCAGAGATGACGGTGTTTATGGGTGCCTGGCAGAACCCCGACATGTGGTACAGGTTCGCAACCATTGCAGCTTGCGCATCGATAGTAGTAACAGCCGTTTACATTCTGCGTGCACTTGGAAAAGTAATGTGGGGCAAATTGGAGTTGAAGGACCACGAACATGTTGCTTTTGCTGATGCTGCCTGGAATGAAAAATTAGCTGCTGTAATTCTGATTGCCGGCATTGTGGTGATTGGTGTGGCTCCGTTTTTATTACAACAGTTGTTGAGCCCCGCTGCCGATACCATCAGCAAACAGATTTTGCGCGCTGCATTTTAAGTCTCCTTTATAAGATTTAGGCCCTTCTCCATTTTATGGATAGGTAGCTAAACGCAGTGAGGCGGGTTGTTTCCCTGCCTTTACTTACAATAGAATTCTATTCAAAAGTTAGTGCATGAATATCAGGTTTTGGCAGTGACAGAGATCGCTGTTGGTAATGATTCTGGTCATAACCGAATGACCTATGGCACTGCACTTTTGCATCATGAAATTCAAATACATCATAGTTTCCTTATTGTTGCTTTTGACTAATTATGGCCGGGCACAGGATGGGTTTAGCTCAGTAGGTGGCGATATCAGCAGCAGTACAGGTTCAGAAGCTTTTTCTGTTGGTTTGGTGGTTTATACTGAACTGTGTGGAAGCGGAGGCTCCGCGTGTCAGGGCGTAGAACAGGCCTACGAAATTTTCAGTGTAGCCATTCAGGAAATACCATCGGATATCAATTGTAAGGTTTTCCCAAATCCTGCTTCCGATAGGTTAGTAGTACAGTTGGCAGAGTTAGGCGATTGTAATCTGTATTATCGTTTTTATAATACTCAGGGTTGTCTATTGGTTCATGGCGATTTAATCAGCCCGCAAACGGAGTTGAATACCGCTGATTTCCCCTCCGGCATTTATTTTCTGAACGTAACACAAAGCAACCGAATTGTTCAATCATTCAAAATCATTAAAAACTAAAACAATATGAAAAACCTGTTTGCATTACTGCTGGCCTTTATAACCCTGGGCAGTGCATTGGCTCAGGCTCCCGAAAAATTCAGTTACCAAGCAGTGATACGAGATGGTAACGACATTTTGCTCACGAATCATGCCCTGGGCATGAAATTGAGTATCATGCAGGGAAGTATTAACGGAGACTCGGTATATGTGGAAACACAAGCAGCCACCACCAACGACAACGGATTGGTATCGCTGCAAATTGGCGGAGGAACACCGACACACGGCAATTTCTCGCAAATTGACTGGAGTGACGGACCCTATTTTCTGAAACGCGACATTGACCCTGCTGGTGGAACTAATTATACCATTTCAGGAACCAGCCAGTTATTGAGTGTGCCATATGCGCTATACGCCAAAAAAGTTGACATGTATGCAGACGGCAGCTATGTATTAAATTACAATTGGTCGGGTGCCCCAGACACTGTTAATAATTCTGCAACCATTGCATCCACCACTGCAAACTGGAAAGGAAACCGCAAAATAATGCTGAACGGATATGTAACCTTAGAGTTTGATTTCCCTTCATCCGCTTTAACGAACGGCATTACTTCAGGCACCGCCAATTTAGATTTGTTGCTAAAATATAATGGACAACCTATAATGCCTCTTAATTTTAAACACATTAGGGTAGCTGATAATGCACAGATTACACTTCCCCTAAGTGCATTAATTCCTAATTCTACCGCTGGAAACTCTATGCAATTTACTGTGAGCGGTGTATCAAATCACAGTTTCACCGACAGTTATAGCAACCCGGGCGGTACGGTAGGCCCATTTTATATTAATGTAAGAATGAATGTGGTTTTTTATTGGTTAGAGTTGTAGTTTATTTCATTGCTTCACCAGGTTATCGTTGCACCTGACCACTCGCTGCAACACCTTTTAAGCCCCGATGCTGATACCATCAGCAAACAAATTTTGCGCGCAGCATTTTAAGTCCCCTTTAGGGGTTTAAATCACCGGCCACTCTTCCGCTACATCCAGTAGACCTTTTATCAGTTGTCCGTTTTGTTTTTTCCAGTGAGGCACGTTGCAGAAAATAATCAGTCTGCGTTTGGCGCGGCTTACGGCTGTGTTCAGCAAAAACAATCCGCGGGTTTTTGCAAACTTCGAATCGGTGAACCATTTCTTATCGGTATCCACCACACTCAAAATTACGTTCTCCCATTCTTTACCCTGTGCGCCATGCACGGTCAGTATGCGCCCTTCGTTGCGCTCGCGCGGTAATAGTTTGCCCAGCAGTTTTACCTGATTGATGTAAGGCGTAAGAATAGCATAGTCGCTGATACCGGTGGCCTGCACAAATTGTTTTATAGCCATGGCCTCGGCCTGGCTTTCGCGGCTTGCTTTGTCATTATCGTTGCGCGGCTGCGGCACCGGTGTGTCGGAATGCACAAAAAATATATCGGTTTCGCCTTTACCGCTGTCGCTGGCAAAACCGTTTTGATACACATACTCGTTGAGCACGTTGGCCAGGTTATCGCCAAACCGGTGGGTGTAACGCAAATCGGTGCGCGATAAATTTTTGCTCAGCGTTTCTTCGTTGCTGATGTAAGCATTGTAAGCTTCGTCTTTCGACTGCTCAAAAAGTTTGGCGAGGTGTATGGCACTCTTGCTCCACATAAACACATCGCGCTGCTCTTCGGTTTGAAATTCGTAGTCGTTCATTTCGCACACCGGTGGCAGTTGTAAGTGGTCGCCCAGAAAAGTTACCGGTATGTTGCCACGCATCAGCACCAGTGCTTTGGCGCAGCAGGCATAACCGGCTTCATCTAAAAAAATATGGTCTACGTTCAGGTCGTCTTCTTCGGCAATAAACCGGTGCAGATAACTATCGAGGGTGGCGGCCACTACATTGGCTCTGCGCGCCTGCTCGTTGCTGCCTGTCATTTTATTACGCGCGTTCTCCAGTTCGGTGAGCATGGCTTTTAATTCGGCTTCGGGGGTCAGTGCAATTTCAATGGCGCGTGCCTGCATTACGGCTTCATCGCGCTTTTGCTGAAGAATAAATTTATCGAGAAAAGCCAGCGTGGC
>CAIYOV010000483.1 GCA_903927935.1 uncultured Bacteroidota bacterium
ATCCAAATGGTTACCGAAGTTGGTAATCGCCAAAGGGTCAACCGTTACCCTGGTGTTTCCCGGTGGAGTGGTGAGTTTGTTTTTAAAACTGAGGGCATCGAGCATAAACTGAGGAATGCTCGGGCTGAACTTAAAAATGGCAACTACATGTTTTTTCTTTCCCATGGCTTTTGGTTTTAAGGTGATTGAAAATGGAAAGCAAAGTTAGAGGCAGGGCGCTGAGCCAATAAATATTTTACTTATAAAATATAAGTAAAGTCCTTATAAAATATAAGCCAGCGTTGCGGGTGCCGGTGGCGGAGCGCTGCCGCCTTTTTTTGCCTGTTAAAAAAGGGGCATTATTTTTTTAAAATCAGCCATAATTTGCTAAAATTTGTAGAGGTTTATAAGCAGCTTACTTATACCATATAAGTCAGATGCTTATAAAACACAGTCCGCGTTTTTACAAAACACAAAACCCAGGGGCTATGAAACCACATGAAATTATCCGCAAAGTGCGGAAAGAAAAGGGCATAAAGCAAGCGTTTATGGCTTTAAATTTAAAGATGAGCCAGCCCAACTACAGCGATATTGAAAACGGAAAAACAAAGCCTACACCGAAAGTGGAAAAACAGATTGCCGATTTGCTGGACGTGCCTGTAAGCCGGTTTTATCCGCCCGAGGACAGCCCTGAAAACAAAGTGGCGCTATGGAATGAGAAAATAAACCATTTAGAGCTGTTGCTGATAGATAGTTATAAAGAGGTTCGGTATCTTAAAAAGATGAGGGCAGCCGATAAAAAGCTGATAGTGCATTATAAGGGGACAATAGCCATGCTGACGCATATGCTTAAAAAGGGCATAAAATGGGATGCGAAAAGTGTTGCGTGGAGATAGTGGAAGGCAAGTTTAAATTACTACCAACTGACCTAAGGGAACACTTGTCTCTCAATTCCAAATTCCAAATCTAATAAAGCTCACTCTTCATCACTCCCCACTTACACAAGCGGTGGATTAAAGAAACCTTTAAGCAGCCCAAGCCATAAGTAACACTGCGGCTGAAGTTGATGGAGCTGGCTTCTTCAAAATATTTGGTGGGGCAGGTAACCTCGGCAATCTGAAAACCGGCATAAAAAATCTGGCTCACCATCTGGTTATCAAAAACAAAATCATCGCTGTTTTTCATAAACTTAATACCGGTAAGCACCTCACGGTTAAAGGCGCGGTAGCCGGTGTGGTATTCCGAAAGCTTTTCGCCAATCAGTATATTCTGTGTAAGCGTAAGCATCCGGTTAAAGATGTATTTATACATAGGCATGCCGCCCTTCAGTGCTCCTCCGCCTAAAATACGCGAGCCAAACACCACGGGGTAAACCTCGTTGCCTATAATGCTTATCATGGCAGTTAAAAGCTTGGGTGTGTATTGATAGTCGGGGTGCAGCATCACTACAATATCGGCACCAATCTCCAGCGCTTTGGTGTAACAGGTTTTCTGGTTGCCTCCGTAGCCCTTGTTCTGTTCGTGCTTAATTACATGATGCACGCCAAGGGCTTTCGCCTTGTCAAAAGTATTGTCCTTGCTGGCATCGTCCACCAGTATCAGTTCATCTACAATGTCCATGGGCACTTCGCTCAGGGTTTGCTCCAAAGTTTTCTCAGCGTTATAAGCCGGCAACACTACTACTACTTTTTTGTGGTTATACATCTTGAATATTTACTATTGCGCCCTGTGTTTTTAATTATCAAAATAGCATATTATCAAATTCAGATAATATTGCGGCAAATCTAACAGAAGTGAACATTCTGCAAATCACCAAAAAATTTCCATATCCGGTAAAAGACGGTGAGGTAATAGGCATTATCAACCTGACCATTGGTTTTGCCGAGCAGGGTCATCACGTTACAACACTGTCATTAAATACAAAGAAACATTATTTCCCGCCCCATAAACTTCCCGAATCCGTTCAGAAAATTGCAAAGTTTATTGCGGTAGATATTGATACTGCGCTTAACCCTGTAGATGCTTTTCTGAACCTGTTTACTACCAAGTCCTACAACATCGAGCGCTTTTACTCGCAGCAGTTTGAGCAAAAAATAGCGGAGGTGCTCAGCACCCAAAGCTTCGATTTAATTTTGCTCGAAGGCATTTATCTGATGCGTTATATTGATGTAATCCGCAGGCACACAAAAACCAAAGTGTTGCTCCGCCCGCAAAATGTAGAGTTTATTATCTGGGAGCGCCTGCACAACACCGAGCAAAACTTTTTAAAGAAGCTGTATCTGGGTTTGCTGGCCAAACGCATGAAACGTTTTGAGCTGGAGAACATCAATAAAGCCGATATGCTGATTCCGGTGAGTGCTACCGATATGGATATTTTCCTCAGGCACGGATGCACGCTTCCTTATACATCTATACCCACCGGTTATGTGTTCGATTCGCTTCCGCCAATTGGCGAAGAAGAAAGTGCCGTAGCCTTTATTGGCGGTATGGACTGGATGCCCAACCGCGAAGGAGTGGAGTGGTTCATCAGCAACGTGTGGCCTAAGGTTATTGAACAGTTGCCCGATGCAAAATTCTACCTGGCCGGTCGCCACTTTCCCGATGAAATAAAAAACCTGAAAGTAAAAGGACTGGTAATAGTAGGCGAAGTTGAAGATGCCAAAGAGTTTATCTTTTCTAAATCAATCTCAATTGTGCCCTTATTTGCCGGCAGCGGCATACGAGTAAAAATTATTGAAGCCATGGCACTGGGCAGAGCGGTTATTTCAACAACGGTAGGAGCAGAGAGTATTGTTTACACTCACGGTAAGGACATTCTGATTGCCGATGATGTAAACAGTTTTGCCGATGCCGTTATTAAAACCCTGCGCGATAACACACTGCGAACACAGTTAGGACAAAACGCACAGCAGCTCGTCAACACAAAATACGACAACCGTAAAATCTGTTCAGCTATTATTGACTTTTGTAAACCCTATTTGTGATCACAACACTCGCCCTTTTTCTTTTCTGGTTACCGGTGGCGCTTATGTTTCATTCGTATGTGTTGTATCCGGTGTTGCTGTATATGTTCTCGCTTAACAAAAAAGAAAATCAGATTGTTTTTACCAAAGCCGATGCACAACTACCCGATGTTTTTGTAGTGTTCTCTGTTTTTAACGAGGAGAAAGTAATCCGCGAAAAGCTCGAAAGCATTTTGCTCACTACCTATCCTTTAAACAAACTCAAAGTATACATCGGCTCCGATAATTCTACCGATGTTACCAATCAAATCATCAATGAATTTGCGGCACAATATTCTCAGATCAGCTTTTTCCCTTTTGCGGAGCGCAACGGCAAATCAAATGTGCTGAATAAGCTGGTCAGGAAGATAGAGGAGGATGGAATAGATAAGGCGAATGCTGTCTACATCTTTACTGATGCCAACGTTATGTTCTCCCCCGATGCAATTTTTGAAATGGTCAGACATTTTAAGAACGAAAGTATCTCGCAGGTAGCTGCCAACATTCTGAATAAAGGCGTGAAGCATGATGGTATTTCGCATCAGGAAAAAACCTACATACAGCGCGAAAACCAAATCAAATATCTCGAAGGCCTTAACTGGGGAACCATGATGGGTGCCTTTGGTGCCTGTTATGCTATGCGTGCCAATGCCTGGAAAGAAATTCCGCCAAACTACCTGATGGAAGATTTTTATTTAAGCATGAATGTACTGGCGCAAAACAAAAAAGCCATCTCTGAACTTAAAGCCATTTGCTACGAAGATGTTTCGAACGAAATGGAGGAAGAAGTAAAACGCAAGTCGCGAATACAGGCAGGTAATTTTCAAAACCTCAGTGTTTATTGGAATTTGCTGTTCCGCTTTGATGCTGTAATGTTTTGTTTTTTCTCGCACAAGTTCATCCGGTGGGTTGGCCCTTTATTTATCATCATAGCATACCTTTCGAACTTTTGTCTGCTCCCTTTAAGCCAGTTCTACGTTTTCACTTTTGTGGTGCAGAATCTGCTCCTTCTTTCGCCTCTTATTGATTCACTGTTGAAAAGAATGGGATTGCATTTGATATTATTGCGCTTTGCTTCTTACTTCTATATGATGAACTTTGCGCTTTTAAAAGGTTTTATCATGTATCTCAAAGGAGTAAAAACAAGTGCTTGGAACCCGACTAAACGAAATCTGTAAACTGAAATATGAAACTGAATACTATTCCGCAGGCGATTAATGATATAAAGAAAGGCAAACTCATTATTGTAGTAGATGACGAAGACCGCGAGAACGAAGGTGATTTTGTTGTGGCTGCCCGAAGCGTTACTCCGCAAATTATCAACTTTATGGCTACGCATGGTCGAGGGTTAATCTGTATGCCAATGTCAGAGGAAATGTGCGACCATCTTGACTTACATTTGATGGTTTCTAAAAACTCTGCTCAGCACGAAACAGCTTTTACTGTGTCGGTTGATTTACTAGGCCACGGTTGTACCACCGGTATTTCAGCACACGACCGCTCTAAAACTGTTCAGCATCTCATCAACAAAGACGCACGTGCAGGAGACTTTGCACGCCCGGGTCACATATTTCCTTTAAGGGCAAAGACCGGTGGAGTACTCCGCAGAGCGGGACATACTGAGGCAACTATTGACTTAGCACGCATGGCCGGTTTTGAAGAAGCGGGTGTGCTGGTAGAAGTAATGAACGCAGACGGCACAATGGCCCGTCTCCCCGAGCTTTTCAAGATTGCGAAGAAACACAAGCTTACGATCATCTCCATTAAAGATTTGATTCAGTATCGCATGCAACACGATAGATTGGTAAAACGCGAAGTAGAAGTAAACCTGCCAAGCAAATACGGTCAGTTTAAAGTGCGTGCTTATTCACAGGTAGGCGGTAATGAACCGCATCTGGCTATCATTAAAGGTTCATGGAAAAAGAACGAACCGGTGCTTGTTCGCGTTCACTCATCGTGCTTAACCGGTGACATTATGGGCTCTCTGCGCTGCGATTGTGGTGACCAGTTAGCTGCTGCCATGAAAACTATTGAAAAAGCAGGCAAAGGTGTGGTGCTGTATATGCAGCAGGAGGGTAGAGGTATTGGCCTTTTGAATAAACTGCGCGCCTACGAACTGCAGGAACAGGGAATGGATACATATGAGGCTAATATTCACCTTGGTTTGCCAATGGATGCGCGAGACTATGGTGTTGGCGCACAAATACTCAACGACCTGGGTATTTCTAAAATGAAACTTATGACCAACAATCCTAAAAAGCGTGTGGGCTTAATCGGCTATGGCTTAGAGATTGTAGAAAACGTTTCGATGGAAATTGAACCCAACGCACACAACCTGAAATACCTCGAAACCAAACGCGATAAAGCGGGGCATACTATTCTGAAGAAGAAAAAGAAGAAATAGAGTAACAGGAGGTATCTGATTTCTCTTTTTACGTTATAAATACAGAAAGCCCGCAAGGGCTTTCTGTATTTATAACGTCTATAGAATTACAACTTAAATTATGATTATTTATATATCTGATTGTCGGGCAATAAAACCCATTAATAGGTTTCATTCATTCACTTTGATGATTTTTAGATTAACTTTAGTTATATAATTTCAACCCTGTATGCACATTTTGTGCATAAAATGTGCTGTTTGTGTTTTTGTATGCAAAAGTAAAATCTACTTTTGCGCCTTCTAAAACAAAAAAACCAAACTATATGAATACAGCCCGTAAAAATGCCGTTCAAACGGTAGTTAACCGCGAGGTGGTTTCACCTCGTATTGCCGGAACAAAAGTATCCGACTACTATGCTTCAAATGTATTTAACGACACCTCCATGCGCGAGTTTCTTTCTGACGATGCTTACAAGGCAGTAAAGGAAGCTATCAAAGGCGGACACAAAATAAGCCGCGAAATTGCCGATGCTGTTGCTGCCGGTATGAAAAGCTGGGCTATGCAGAAAGGAGCTACGTCATATACTCACTGGTTTCAGCCGCTTACCGGTTTAACTGCCGAAAAACACGATATGTTTTTTATGCCTAAGGGCGATGGTGCAGTTGAAGTTTTCAGTGGCGATGCCTTGGTTCAGCAGGAACCGGATGCTTCTTCGTTTCCTAGTGGTGGAATCCGCGCTACTTTCGAAGCACGCGGTTATACTGCCTGGGATCCGGGTTCTCCGGCTTTTATTATGGAAATTGGTGACGGAAAAACACTTTGTATTCCTACCATTTTTATTTCTTACACAGGTGAATCACTCGATTACAAAGCACCGCTTCTTAAATCATCACACTTTTTAGAGTTGGCCGCCCTACCTGTGGTGAATATGTTTGATAAAGAAGCTACACGTGTTACTGCAACCTTAGGCTGGGAGCAGGAATATTTCTTAATAGATGAAGCTCTCTTTTATCAGCGTCAGGATTTAATGTTTGCGGGAAGAACCGTAGTAGGTGCTGCTCCGCAAAAAGGACAGCAGTTTGAAGACCACTACTTCGGCTCTATTCCTGAAAGAGTTTACGCTTATATGTTAGATTTTGAAACGGAGTGTCACAAATTAGGCATACCGGTTCGCACACGTCACAATGAGGTTGCTCCGGGACAGTTTGAATGTGCGCCAATGTTCGAAGAAGTGAATGTTGCCGTTGACCATAACTCGCTGCTCATGGATTTGATGGAGCGTATTGCCCGCAGACATAAACTCCGCGTATTACTTCATGAAAAACCTTTTGCGGGTATCAACGGAAGTGGCAAGCATAATAACTGGAGCATGAGTACCGACACCGGAACAAATCTTCTTTCTCCAGGCAAAACCCCGAAGACTAATATTCTGTTCCTTACCTTCTTTGTAAACGTTATTAAAGCAGTAAGCGAATACAGCGATTTATTACGTGCGTCTATTGCATCGGCTAACAACGACCATCGCTTAGGAGCTAATGAAGCTCCTCCGGCTATTATCTCAGTATTCACCGGTTCGTATATGAGCGATGTGTTGAATGAAATTGAAAAGCGTGTAGCAAAAGGCAAATATGATGAGCTGAGCAATGCCAACCTGAAACTGGATATACACAAGAAGATTCCGGATGTAATGTTAGATAACACCGACCGCAACAGAACATCACCTTTTGCATTTACAGGTAATAAGTTCGAATTCCGCGCTGTAGGTTCTTCGGCTAACTGCGCATTGCCAATGACCATTATGAACGCTATTGTAGGCAAGCAGTTGCTTGACTTTAAAGCGGAAGTTGACAAACTGGTAAAAGACGGAGAAGTAAAAGAAGGCGCGATTATGCGTGTGCTGCGTCAGTATATTACAGATAGCAAACGTGTGTTGTTTGAAGGCGATGGTTACAGCGAAGCATGGGAAAAAGAAGCAAAGAAACGCGGCTTGAGTAACGTAAAAACTACTCCTTATGCACTTGAATTCTATAACACCAAGAAAGCGAAAGAAGTATTGGTAACCACCGGTATCTACACCGACCGTGAATTGGAAGCGCGGGTAGAAATTCTTCACCACAGTTATGTGTTGAAGATTGATACCGAGTCAAGAATTATTGCTGATATAGCAGTTAATCAGGTTATCCCTTCTGCATTGACTTATATGAACAACCTTCTATTAAATATTAAAGGGTTGAAAGAAGCGGGTGTTGCAGCTTCATCATCTAAGGCGCAAAAAGATATCGTATCTGAAATTGCACTTCGTGTTAATGCTATTAAAACAGCGGTCGACAAAATGAATGTTGCAAGTGCAAAAGCGCATGATGCTAAGTCTACCAGCGATGCATCGAAAGCTTATTGCGATAAGGTAGTGCCTTTGTTTGCTGAAATCAGAACAAACGTAGATGCGTTAGAGTCAATAATTGACGATAACATCTGGCCTATGCCTAAATATCGCGAAATGCTTTTCATCAGATAATTGATTTAAATAATAATCAGGAACAGCGGAGCGAACAATTGCTTCGCTGTTTTTATTTATTACTTCGTCATTGCAAAGGCTCTACAGAAGAAACAATCTTTTCAATTGAAATTATGCGGACTTTTTTCTTTTTTCTTTTTCTTATTGTAACCCTCACCGGAGGTGCTGAAACACTTACTTATGAGATGTTCCTATGGGGCGATAAAATAGGAACCATGACTATCACTAAAACGGATAAAGAAGACGGTACTGAATTTTATGTGCTCGATAGTAAAGCTAAAGCAAAGATTCTTTGGGTTGTTCGTGATAATGCAGCCCATATGGAAACTTCATTTAAGAATGGGAAAATGGTTTCATGCTTTCAGCAGGAAATTGAGAACGGAACCGTAAAACGTTGGAACCGTGTAACCTTAAACGGAGATAAATACAATGTAGATGGTTACAAAGGGAAACGTTCATTTACTGAGGTACCATCTTTTGCTGTTGCTCCCATTTATTTTAAGGGACTGGCGAACATTAAACGGCTTTTTTACGAAGCAGAGGCTGACTTTGTAAATGTAGAGAAGGTAGATGATAACACCTGGGAATTTAAAGCCAGCGATGGCTCACGCAACGTATATCACTTCAAAAACGGAAGAGCAGAGAGTATGGAATTTCACGTGTCCATTGCAACCGTTAAGATGATAAGAGTTAACTAAGCGACCAGTCAATCGGTTGTTTACCCTGCTGTTTCAGCAACTCGTTTGTTTTAGAAAAATGTTTGGAGCCAAAGAATGCACCGCCTGATAAAGGAGAAGGATGCGCTGCTTCTAGTACAAAATGTTTTGATGTATCAATCAAACTCTTCTTTGCCTTTGCAAAGTTCCCCCAAAGCAGAAAAATAATTCCAGTTTTCTCATCCGATATTTTTTTAATCACTGCATCGGTAAAAGTTTGCCAGCCGCATTTTGCATGTGAATTGGCTTCGCCTGCATTAACAGTAAGTGAAGCGTTGAGCAGCAACACTCCCTGCTTCGCCCATTTCTCTAAGTTGCCGTGATGGGGTGGTTCAATTCCTAAATCTGTTTTTATTTCTTTAAAAATATTGACCAGTGAAGGTGGTGGTTTAATTCCTTTTGGAACAGAGAAACATAAACCTTGTGCTTGTCCTACCCCGTGGTAAGGGTCTTGTCCGAGAATGACAACTTTTAATTCTGTAAACGGTGTTAAGTTGAAAGCATTGAAGATAAGCGTACCCGGAGGATAAACGGTTTTTCCTTTGGCTTTCTGTGCAACAATAAATTTTTTAATGAGAGGAAAGTAGGGTTTCTGAAATTCGTCCTGTAAAACAGTTCTCCAGCTTTCTTCAATCTGCACCGGTGCGGTTGTTTCGCTCATGATTCAAATATAGGAGCAAAGCAATTAGCTATATATTTATTTCACTATCACGTACTTCAATGTCTTCTGTATTCCTTTACCAGTGATACGAACCATGTAAACTCCTGAAGTAAGTGAAGAAACATCGTTGCTGATAAACTGACCGTTTTCTGCGATTCCCGTAAAGATGTTTTTAATAAGTTGTCCCTCGGTGTTGTATAAACAGATGTTTAAGTTTTGTGGGGCGGGATTTTTAAAACTGAAATCAATTGAAGAACCCGGATTAGCAGATTTCATTTCAATCAGGTCATCGGTTTTGGTTTCTTTTATTCCGCTTACTACTGAAGCTGAATCAACTATCCAACTGATAATGGCCGGGTCGTTTGGCAAAGTTGTTTGCGTATAGTGGCGCACCCAATGTCCTGCTTCATCAATTAAAAATTTGTTGAAATTCCAGGAAACAGTAGCATTAGAAACACCATTTAAAGTTGACTGTTCCAGCCATTGATAAATCGGGTCTATTGGTGTAGCAACAGTTTTTACCTTCGACATCATTTGAAAAGTTACGTTATAAGTGCTGGTGCAAAACTGGTTGATGGTTGAGTCATCATGCGGATCCTGATTGGCAAAATCGTTGCATGGGAAACCAATTATCTCGAAGCCGTAACTTTTGTAGTCTGTATAAAGTTGTTCCAACGCAGTAAACTGCGGAGTATAAGCGCAATAAGTTGCGGTATTTACCACCATTACCTTTTTACCATAAAACTGCGACATACTGATGGTGTTGTGATTGATGGAGA
>CAIYOV010000484.1 GCA_903927935.1 uncultured Bacteroidota bacterium
CTACCCGTAGACTTCATGTAAATGGCGACAGCCGTTTCCAGAACAGCACTTATGTAGATAATGCCTACTATCACTATGGTTCACTAACAACAAATACCAGTTATTACCGATTGTCAGGTATTAATAATTTTAATGAACTAACTTTTGGTGACCCCGCCAATAGCAACTACCTCACTCGGTTTTATTTGGGCAGCCTTTCTTCCAACGGCCTAAATTTTCAGTCACCTCTTTATTCCAACATTATGTATCTGGATGGGGCTAATAACCGGGTGGGAATAGGAACCTCTATACCAGCATATCAACTGGAACTTTCTACTGCATCTGCTGCTATGCCTGGTGGAGGAAGTTGGACAGCTTCTTCAGATAAACGACTGAAGCAGAACATTAAACCTTACACCGATGGTTTGCAACAATTGATGAATATTAAACCGGTTACCTATCACTACAACACTGTTTCGGGCTTTGATACCAAACCGGAATATGTGGGTGTAATTGCACAAGAGTTGAAAGAAGTTGCGCCATACATGGTTGGCACCTTTACCAAGGACAGCACCGAATATTACAACGTTAATAATTCGGCCATGACATATATGCTGGTAAACAGTGTGAAGCAGCAACAGCAAATGATTGATGAATTGAAAAAACAAAATGCAGTGATGCAGAAAGAAATAGAAGAGCTGAAAAGAAAATAGATAAACCGCTTACCGGTGCAGTAATCTATTATTTCTTTTTCATTTCCTCCATTACCTTTTCCAGTTCCTCCATTTTATCAATGGGAAATTGCTCTATCAGCTTTGAAACACGGTTGGTTTGCTTTCTGGGGTTTAAACTAAAAAGGGGATGCTGTTCGCTTTCTTCCAATGCTTTATCAGGAGTCCACTCCATTACATCGTGCGGAGTGCAATGCAATAAAGTGCAAAGCATTTCTAAATACCTAAGGTCAATCTTTACATAATCGTCTTCGCAGATGCGCCACGCAACAGTTCGACTGAAGCCGTTTTGAAGCAGAAAAGAGTAAGGGTTTTTAATACCCCGCAACTGAAACATCTTATTAAAATTAGTAGTAAGCATAACCCGTTGTTTTTGTTATAACGCTGAATACAATGAAAAATATGTACCATTCTAACTTTACGATGAACAACGGTTACCATTCCATGAACAACAATTATTTTTTTAAGAGTTTTTATAACAAACCGGGTAACAACAGTTACTTTTCTGTGAGTGTAGGTTACTTTTTAAGGAGCAACAATTACTTTTCAATTAGTAACGGTTGAAAAACACTGAAAATTACTAACTAATTAATGAACGATAATTAGAAATGAAGGAGTTAAAGAAGGGATACAGGAAAGGAAAGCTGCTAAAAATCCGAAGCCATCTTCAGCGTATCGCTTAAGCCCAATTGTTTAAGAAGGCGAACATGCGAGCCAATAGCCGAGCGGAAAGTATCGTTCTTTATATACGGAATTCCATATTCCTCTGCTGTTTGCTGCACAATTGGTGCTATGGCAGGATAGTGAATGTGGCAGATACGCTGAAACAGATGATGTTCTATCTGGTAGTTCAATCCCCCTACATAAAAAGTGAGCAGTTTATTTCGCGCAGCAAAGTTGGCAGTAGTGTTCATTTGATGAATAGCCCATTCCGATTCAATGTTTCCGTTTACCGGTTCGGGATAATCCGTTCCCTCCACCACATGCGCTAACTGAAAAACAGTTGTAAGCGTTAACCCACCCACCATATGAATGGTGAGAAAGCCAATCAGCAATTGCCACCATGCCAAATGCAACACCAGTGCAGGAATAACAAGAATGTAGAAATAGTAAATTGCTTTAAACAGCAGAATATTGAGCAGACGCTTTGTTTTTTGAGTCTTGTTGTTTTCTGAAGCATGAAACTGAAGATACAGCCCGAACTGCATAAAGTCTTTGGCTATTACCCAAAAAAATGTTTGAAGACTGTAAAATGCAAAGGCATAAAAAACCTGAAACCGGTGTAGCCAATTACGTTTCACTGCAGGGGTTAAACGCAAATTCATTCGAGGACGAATATCCTGATCGAAACCGTGAATGTTGGTGTAAGTATGGTGCAGTTGGTTGTGCTGAATCTTCCAGTTAAATGCATCGCCACCTACAATATTGAGAGAATAACCAAGCATCTGGTTCAGCCAACTTTTATTGGAATATGCCCCATGGTTAGCATCGTGCATCACGCTCATACCAATACCCGCTAAGCCCAAACCCATAATTGCAGTACAAAGCCACATAGCATAAAGCGGAAGATAGCCGGAAAGGATAAGGGCATAGGGAATAAAATAGAGCAATAACATAAAGATGGTCTTTACCACCATCCGGTAGTCGGCATTCTTGGAAATACCTTTCTCTGCAAAGTAATTTTCAACGCGCTGCGTTACTACTTTATGAAAATCGGTTTTGTTCTTATTAATGAATTTGAGAGATGCTGACATGAAAGGTATTAGGGAGTGAAGCTACTTGAATAAATAAGAAGGCCTGTTAAGATATCATATCCCTCAAACGTTTACCTTCTCTTTTTATTTCCCCCGAACTTTGGTTTGCCTCCAAACTTTGGCTTTCCTCTTTCAGCATTTTTTGCGGGATTGTATTCCGGTCCGGCTCCTAATTTTTCGGGAATAGGGAGCTTGTTTATTTCTGAACCAATCAGTTGTTCAATTCGCTGAAACTTGCGTTGGTCTTCGGGATTTACAAACGTAATCGCTGTTCCCGTTGTCTCTGCCCGTGCAGTTCTTCCTACACGGTGAATATAATCCTCTGCATCTCGTGGCACATCGTAGTTAATAACCAGGCCAATAGAATCAATATCAATACCACGCGAAAGAATATCGGTAGCCACTAATACCTGCAATGTTTTGTTTTTGAAATTGCGCAAAACTTCGTTTCGCTCATCCTGTTCAAGGTCCGAATGGATGGCGTTGGCATTAAAACGCATGCGCTTCAACTCACGGTCGAGTTGTTTTACTTTATCCTTAGTAGACGAGAAAATAAGAATGCTCGAAAGAAGTTTCTTGTCCTGCAAAACGTTTTTGAGCAATTCCATTTTCTGGGTATCGTAAACCACATAGGCTCCCTGCAACACCCCTTCTGCCGGTTTTGATACCGCAATATTTATCTGTGCGGGGTTTTCTTTCAAGGTCTTTTTTGCCAACTCACGAATTTTGGGAGGCATGGTAGCTGAAAGCATCAGCGTTTGACGTTGCTTAGGCAGAAAGCTGATAATTTTATTCAGATCATCACTAAAACCCATGTCGAGCATACGGTCTGCTTCGTCCAGAATTAAATGCTGAAGTTTTTCAAACCTGGCATACCCCATATTCAGGTGCGCCAGTAATCTGCCCGGTGTAGCTATAATTATATTAGCTCCCTGTGTAAGAGCTTTCTTCTCCTGCTCAAAATTAATTCCACCGGTGCCTCCGAAAATAGAGATATGGCTTACGTTAGCAAAATAGGCAAAGCCCTGAAGCGCTTCATCAATCTGTATGGCCAGTTCGCGGGTTGGAACAATTATAAGTGTATGGACGTAATCGCCCGGAAATTTGATAACGTCATTAATGCTGGGCAAAAGATAAGCAGCCGTTTTACCGGTGCCGGTTTGGGCACAGGCAATTAAATCAGTTTTGTTCATGATTACCGGAATAGCCTGCTCTTGTATGGGGGTTGGTTTGTTGAAACCCATAGAAGATAAACCTTCCATTAAAGCGGGTTCAAAATTAAAGTCAGCGAAAGTCAAAGAGGAAAAGGATTTAAAGTTATTGATTCAATGCGTGGCGAATTTACGAAAGCGATTGACACTATGCATTAAGCAACTTGCGGACGTTTATGTTTCCAGCGTTTATGGCTCCAAAGCCATTGAGCCGGATGCTCCTTTAATTGTGCTTCAAGTTTCTCAGAGAAGCCCTGAACAATTTCATCGGGGGGACAATTGGTTACATCTTCTTTAATTTTTGAAAGATGAACGCTATAGTAACCTCTCTTTAGCTGAACAATCTTTGCATAAACCGGAATGCAGTTATGTTTTACCGCATAGCGTGCCCCGCCATAAAAAAACGGGGTATCCTGATTCATGAACTTGGTCCAGTAAGCGTTGTTAGGGTTTGAAGGCGACTGGTCGGTAAAGAAAACGTGAAAGGTTCTTTCTTCGGGTTTCTCTTTAAAATAAGCAGAGGTGTTGCTCATGGGTATCATGTTCATGCCCAGTTTGCCACGGGTGCTTATAATTAAATCGTTGAAGTATTTGTTTTTGGCCGGGCTGTAAACACCAAATATCTTAAACTTAGTAAGCGTGTGCGCCACATAACCGGCATACTCCCAGCAATTGCTATGGGCTATCATCAACACTACATCGCGGCCTTCATCGTAAAGTTTTGTGAGCAATTCTATATTATCGGGAACACACCTTGCCCAATACTCTTCGGGTTTTATGGTCAGGCATTTAATGTTCTCTACCACCCGGTCGGCCAGGTGGGTGTATGATTCTTTGGCGATGGCTTCAATTTCTTCTTCGCTTTTTTCGGGAAATGAATTGCGCAGATTGGTCAGCACCACTGTTCTGCGATACTTAAACACATCGCGCAGAAAAAACGCGAACACATCGGCCAGTTTATAAAGCACCGGTGAAGGGAAATAAGCAAAGAAGTAAAGGACGGGAACAACTAAATAATAGAGAATCATTTTTTCATCAGTTCGTTTTCATTCAACACAATCTCGCGTTTCTTATGTCCTCCCCTGCCTATAATTTCAATTTTCATGCTGCGGTTGCCTTTATTGCCGGTAAAAGAAATGCGCCCGAAGTTCCGTTTACCATAATCGGAATGTGGCACCCGGTTGCCGTTGTGGTAGGCTCCTAACAATCTGCGCGGAAGCGGTGGAGTGGTGAGCGGGGAGCAGGTAAAATCGTAAAACGGATAGCCGTTCCAAACACGCTTGCTCAATTCGCTGTAATGTTTGTCACCGGTTAAAAAGATAACACCTTTAATGTTGTTCTTCGATATAAAATCGAGCAGCTCGGTTCTTTCGCGTGGATAGGTAGCATACGATTCTCCGAAGTTATTATCGTTAAGCACCTGCGAGCCGATGGCAATGAATTTGAAACTGGCATCGCTCATCATCAGTTTGTTCTTGAGCCAAACCATTTGTGTTTCGCCCAGAAAATCTCCGGCCGTATCGCCATCGGGTGCGCGGAAGAAACGGTCATCGGTCATAAAAAACTCGGCATCGTAATAGCGGAAATTAAAGTAGTTGCCACGAAACTGTTCGCCTTCGGGATAAGTGTTGGGCCACATACCTTTAAATACTTTGAGAGAAGAATCTTTGAGCACAAAATTTTTATCGGAGTTATCCGGTCCGTAATCGTGGTCGTCCCAAATGGCATAGTTGGGTTGACTGGCCAGAAAATCACGATACTTTCTGAACCCTTTGCGCAAGCGGATATTATAGTCGAACATGTTATCGTAACTCTTGTAGTTTTTGCCGAAGTAGTAAACATCATCGCCCAGCCAGACCATAAAATCGCTGTTCTTCTTTTTCATGCGGTAATAAATCCAGTCGGCTGCACCGGGGAAAACCATGCGGGCAATACCGGGTAACTGCAGAGCACAGGAGCCAAGAATGAAATTGAAATCTTTTACAGCGGTATCGGCTTGTGTTTTGAAATAGTAGCGTGCATTTGCTCCCCAGCCATCAATTGAAACCAGAATGTTGTAAACGCGGTTGGGTTTAAGACCGGTAAAATCCATAGTAAGGGCAATATCGCCTTTGTTGTTGGTGATATAACTTACGCTGGTGGGGTAATGCACTTTCTTTTCGGCTGTATCGCCCAGTATAAGCATGTTTTGCCCTTTACCGCGGTAGGCAATCCAGATTTTTGCTGAGTTTTTAGTTACGGAACCAACTATGGGACCTGCCAGCAGTTTTGGTTTTAAAGGGCTTTGAGCAAATAGGAAATTACAAGCAAGAAAAAGAAGAAGAACCGCAAGTGTTTTTTTCACGGGTGTGAAAATAGAAATTAAGTAACGCAGTGTAGGTGGCAAAAACCCTAAATGCCCCGAAAGTAGAACTACCACCCTACAACCTGCATTTTACCCAAAATCAAGCTTTTCGATTGAAAAACCATACTTCTCTCTGCTTCAGCCTCGTGAACGGAGGCGACAGCCGCATGAGCGGGAGCGACAGCCGCATGAGCGGGAACGCCAGCCGCATGAGCGGGAGCGACAGCCGCATGAGCGGGAGCGACAGCCGCATGAGCGGAAGCGACAGCCGGACGAGCGGGGGCGACAGCCGCACGAGCGGGAATGACAGCCGCATGAGCGGGAGCGACAGCCGCACGAGCGGGAGCGACAGCCGCACGAGCGGGAGCGACAGCCGCATGAGCGGGAGCGACAGCCGCACGAACAGTGGGGGCTATATCAGGTGGATTTTGATGCAAATACCATGAAAAAGGACTGATTTCAGCCTTTTGAGACATTTATCTGTTGCAACGCCCTTCATCTTTGTTTTTTCGGTGATGATACAAGGCAACCCTTGTAACAATCATTTTGCAAATTGAAACCGAACAGGATATGAGACGTATTACCAGTATGGAAATGATTAGATTTTTGTTAATGCATCTTTTTATAGCTAAAAACAGATGAAAAAACAATCTAAAATTTCTACCTAAAGCATGCATAAACCTGTTATTATGACCAACAAATTTACCCTAACTGTATCGCACCGTAGCCGCTACCTGAACATAGTTGCGCTAACCGGTGCATTACTCTTATCGCTGCTATTCTCTACGAGCATATTTGCAGCTACAAAAACCGCTACTACCACCGGTAACTGGGGCACGGCTTCTATCTGGAGCCCTTCGGGTGTACCGGCAGCTGGCGATGATGTAATAATAAACAGCGGTATAACGGTTACGATAGACGCAGACGATACGTGCCACAACTTAAGCATGGGTAACAACACAGCAGCAAATACCATTTTAAAAATTATTGCCGGGGGTAACACATTGGTATGTACCGGTGCTTTAGATTTTAATGCCGGCAACAAAGGCAATACGTATGTGATTGATGCAGGTCCCGGTGATATGAGTTTTACAGGAACATTCTCGCACTGGAGCGCCAGCGGAACCAATCAGTTTAAGGTAGGTACCGGTTCAATGAGTTTTACACCGGCAGTGGCTCTAGCAAATGCGAGTCAGTATATAATTTTTACCGGAGGAGGGACCATCAACTTTAGCAGTGATTTTTCCGATTCTCAAGCCCACATGACTTTTTACACCGGTTGCACGGTTAACTTTTATGCCAGCTATACCTGTACTTCAGTTACTACTGACTGGGGTGGTTTGGGAACTGCAAATTTTTACGGAACCGGCACTTTAAGCCCTACCAAGGATATTAAAATGAATACTGTAAACATCATGAACAGCGCAGCAACAACATTAGCCAGTTGCCCGAGTGGTTTTTTAACTGTTCATGGAAACCTTACGGTTAATGCTTCGGCAGGCTTTACAATGAATGATGCTTTCCAGTTAGATGGTAGCTTTACCAACAACGGTACACTTACACCGGGTGCTATTACACTTACTTTAAAAGGTTCGGGAATTACTCAAACACTTGGAGGAACTGCTGCGCTTAACCTGCCCACTGTACAAATAGGCAGCGGCAACGGTCAGGATGTAACTGTAGTTGTTGCTCAAAACACTACTATGGCTGCACTTACCTATTCGGCAGGCGACCATAACCGAAGCGTAAGCGTAAATACGGGTAAAACCTTAACGGTTACCGGTAATTTGACCATGGCTCAGGAAAGTAAAGATAATATGGTTGCCCTTTTAAGTTTATCGGGCTCAGGAGCCTGCACGGTTAGCGGCAACCTGAGTTTTACAGGAACCAACAACGGTGTTACCCGATTAACTAAAATAGATGCGGGCAGCGGCTCATTTACCTTAACAGGCACGGTAACCTGGATGAGTAACAATATTGCCGCAACAGAATTAATTACTGTAGGCTCCGGAACAGTTACCTTCAGCAGCTCTGTAACCATGGGTGACAAGAGCGGAACCATAAGCGCCACAGGTTCGGGAACTATTAACTTTAACGGATCTTCGGCACCATCGCTTAGTTTTGGAGGAAGTACTGCTCCGGTATTAAGTGCATCGTACGGAAGTACTATTAATATAGCCAAAGGACTTACTACAAATACATCGGCCCTTACACTGGCTACCGGCAGTAACCTGGTGTTTACCGGTACCGGCACTATTACCCCCAACTCTACTTTAACCACAGCCAACATTGTTATTAATGCATCGTGCACAGTAACGGCAGCGGGCAATTTTTATGTAAAGGGCAACTGGACCGATAACGGAACTTTTACCCCCTCTACTTACACTGTAACTTTTAACGGAAGCAGTACAAAGACTATCAGCAAAACCGGAGGCGAAACTTTCTATAAATTAAGTGCCACCGTTATCGGTGCTACATTAAAGCTGCTCAGCGATGTAATGGTTACTAATACCTTAACCATGACCGGCACAGTATTTAACCTGAACGGATATACTTTAACGTTGGGCAACAGTGCAGCCGCAACTCTTGTGCGCAGTGCAGGCCAGGTTTATGGCGGTACTTTTAAGCGCTGGTTTCCGGCAAGTGCCATTACCAGCACTTCGGGTTCTTACTACGGTTTGTTCCCTATGGGAACCAGTACGCAATACCGTTACGTAGGTATCAACTCAACGGTTAACCCAACTACTGCAGGTTACGTTATGGCTACCCATACCGATGGCACAGGCGGAACCACCGTTAATTATACCGATAACGGAGGTTCTACCATTCAGCAGATAACGAATATGCATTCAGATATTACCACTTCGGGTTTAGCCGGTGGTACGTACAGCATTGACGTGCATTTTACAGGCATGGGTTCACAGGGTAACGTTTCTAATTTTAAGTTGGAAACTTATACCGGTGGAACTATGGGAAGCTGCGGAACACACGTAACTACTCTTGGACCTGTAAGCGCACCTACCGGAAAACGCAGCGGACTAACCATGGCCAACCTGAGCAACACCTGGGTAATTGGAACCAACGATGCATCGGGCAGTCCTTTATACACCTACGTTTACAGTCGTAAAACCGGTAACTGGAACGATGCCAGCGGAACCGGAACATGGAGTTATACTGCAGGAGGCTCAGGTGCTGCGTGCAGTTGTGTGCCGGGTGCAGGAGGTTATGCCGTAATTGAAGCCGGACATACTGTAACTGTTACAGCTACCGATACTGCTCAGTTTCTGGATATAAAGAGTGGTGCAAGTTTAACCATTAACTCCGGTAAAGTATTTAATGTAACGGGTAATATGGATATGTTTGGCACGGCTACTTTCAGCAACAACGGAACTTTAAATGTAACCGGTGAGTTATTATTCAGCCCATCGGCTTCTCAAACATTTTCGGGTAACGTAACCGTGTCGGGCTGGTTTACGCTCGATTCAGGAGCTACTTACACCCACACTTCGGGAACCTTAACCGTAACCGGTGACATGGAAATTAACGGAGCTATGAGTATTTCGACAGGAGCTAATATTGCCTTTAGCGGAGTAAACAGTATTTTAAGCGGAACCGGAACTTTCACTACCGCTTCGGGCGGCAGTTTAGCCATTACCAACGATAAAACAATTGATGTGGGCACTTCGCTTACCATTGGTACTTCGGGAACCAATACAGCTGTTGCCCTTGCAGCCGGCACTACTATCAATAACTTAGGCAGCATTACCGTAAATGGTGATGTTACCGGTGCTAACGGAACTACTTCGGTTTGGGTTAACAATGCCAATTCTACCCTTAATGTTACCGGTGCGCTATTATCTACCGGAATACTGGATGTTGCTACGGCACCTAACATTGTAAATTACAATGGTGCAGGGGCACAAACTATAAAGGCACCTATAGAAACCTACCACAGTATGTTTGCATCAAATGCGGGAACTAAATCATGCCCGTCAGATATTATAGTTGACAGTATAGTTAATATAAGCGGAACGGTTGTGCTGGATGAAAGCACACATATCTTGTATGGCGATGCCGACCTGATTATGAGCGGCACCAGCGAATTAAAATTATCGCGCAGCACCGATGCGGATATTTACCCTGAACTAAGAGGCATTTACACCCTGACAGGCGGAACGGTTACCATTACCCAAACCGGTGACAGTGCTGTAGTTGCTGCAGGACCTTATTATAATTTAAAATTAAACGGAACTTACGGATACGATCTGGGGGCGGTGAGCACTGTTGCCAATAACCTCGATTGCCAGAGTGGGTCGTTTATAAACAACAACAGTGTATTAACTGTAAACGGCATGTTTACTTATTCAAGCAGTGCTACGAGCATATTAGGTGATAGTATTGCTGTTAACGGCATATCGATTACAAGTGGAACTATTGATGATGGAGCAAACAGTATTGATGTAAAAGGATCAGGAGGCTGGACGCTGAATAGTGCAGCTACTTTTACGACAACTACAGGTACCGTTTATTTTAAAGGTACGAGTAATCAAACCCTTGGCGGAACTAAAGTTACTCAAAGCTTTAACAGCCTTTGTGTAGATAAGAGTTCAAATACCGTAACAGTTGGAGGAAGTACCACTACACTTAATCTTTGCGGTGATATGATACTAAACGCAGGTGTATTGGATAAAGGAACTGCAAGTGCTATAAATATGAACCACGGTAACTGGAACAATAATGGAGGAACCTTTACTGCAGGCAGCGGAACCGTTTCTTTTCTCTGCGATACCATGGACCAGGCTATACAGGGTACGGCAAGCACCGAGACATTCAATAACGTTACTATTAACAAGCCTAGCTCCAAATTAGTTGGTGGTGGGGGTATTACTACCTTAACCGTAAGCGGAAATATGACCCTTACGGCCGGAACGTTTGAAGCAGGAACTGCCAGAACTATTTATATGACCGGAGGTAACTGGACCAACAATGGAGGAACGTTTACCCCCGGAACCGGAACTGTTACTTTTAACGGCACCGGAGCACAGGCTATTAACGGAACAACAGCCAGCCAGACGTTTAATAAATTAACGGTAAACAAAAGTTCCAATACCCTGAGCGTAGCCGGCAGCACTACCTCTTTAACACTGAGCTCAGATTTAACATTGAGTGCTGGAACCTTTGATAAAGGAACAGCTAACAACATTTATGCAGCCGGAAACTGGACAAACAACGGAGGTGTGTTTACTTACGGTGCAGGAACGGTACACTGTAACAGCGGTGCAGACCAGGCAATAAACGGAACTGCAGGAGCACAAACTTTCTATAATCTGGATATTAATAACACAGGCGGTAATGTAAATATCAGCGGAAGCACCACTACCGTTACTGTAAACGATACCCTCAGTTTCACCAGCGGAAAAATTGCTACCGGTGCTAACCGGGTTGTCATTCCAACTACAGGTACTGTTACAGGGGCAGGAACAGGTAAATACATTTATGGTAACGAAGAGATTTACATTCCAAACACAGCCGCACCATCACGCACTTTCCATGTAGGTGATGTAAGCGTGTATGCACCGGTAAGAGTGGATTTTGCAGGAACCGTTACCGGTTCAGGATCAATTACAGGAACCACTACTGCAGGCGATGATGCAGGCATAGCAAGTTCAGGAATCAACCCATCGAAAAGTGTTAACCGTACCTGGGATTTAACCAATAACAGTGTTGGCGGGTTTACCTCATATGCTCCTACCTTTACTTATGTTACTGCTGATATAGATGCGGGAGCCATTACCGACAGCTTTATGATACGCAGGTTAAGTGGCGGAATCTGGAATACTACTACTACAGGAACACGTACTTCTACCTCTACACAGGCAACCGGTGTAACAGGATTCGGCAGAACACAAATAGGTGAAAAAGCTACTATTTCAGTAGGAACACATCCTACTGATACCAGCTTATGTTCAGGACATGGAACTACTTTTTACAGTAACTCGCCTTCTACACCTGCACCTACCGTTAAATGGCAGCGTGACCCTAACACGGGTAGCTTTGCAGATATTACCGGTGGTATGGACGGAGGAGTTTATACGAACTATACAACAACCACACTTGCTGTTTCAGATGTAGCCGGATTGACTAACTATAAATACCGTGCAGTATTTACTAACATTAACGGTACAGCTACCTCAAACTCAGCTACATTGACTACTTCATCGTATCCAACAATTACAGGCACTACACCCGGCAGCCGTTGCGATGCAGGAACTGTGGGTTTAGGTGCTACATCGAGTGCCGGAACGATAAACTGGTATGCTGCTTCATCAGGAGGTGGATCACTTGGAACCGGAACCAGTTATACCACAGGAAGCATTTCTTCTAACACTACTTATTATGTAGATGCAACCAGTGGTAGTTGCACTACACCATCAAGAACATCGGTATTGGCTACAGTTAATACAACTCCAACCATTTCGGGAACTACACCGGGCAGCCGTTGCGATGCAGGAACAGTTAGCTTAGGTGCTTCTGCCAGTGCAGGAACTATCAACTGGTATGCGGCTTCCAGCGGAGGCGCTTCGTTAGGAACCGGAACAAGTTATACTACACCAAGTATTTCTTCTAACACTACTTATTATGTTGATGCTACATCATCAGGCTGCACAACAGGTTCAAGAACTACGGTATTGGCAACTGTAAACACAACACCAACCATTACAGGTACAACACCAGCAAGCCGCTGTGATGCAGGAGCAGTATCTTTAGGTGCTACTTCGAGTGCAGGAACTATAAACTGGTATTCTTCTGCAAGTGGCGGTGTATCTTTAGGAACCGGAACCAGTTATAATACCGGAGCCTTATCTTCTAATTCCACTTACTACTATTATGTAGATGCTACAACAGGAGGGTGCACAACAGCATCGAGAACTTCAGTTACAGCCACTGTTACTTCAACTCCTACCATAACGGGAACAACTCCAGGTTCACACTGTGATGCAGGTTCCGTTAGCTTAGGAGCGACTGCAAGTGCAGGAACTATTAACTGGTATGCTGCTTCTAGCGGAGGTGCTTCGTTAGGAACCGGAACAGGTTATACTACCGGAAGTATTTCTTCTAACACTACTTATTATGTGGATGCAACTAATGGAGGATGCACAACAGGTTCTAGAACTTCGGTAACAGCGACTATTCATTCGCTGCCTACAGCTACCATAGCTTATCAGTCATGTGCCGGAGTTAACGGCAGCACAACCATTAGAATCGGGGGAACCGGTGGAACAGGACCTTACACTTATAAATTAAACAGCGGCAGCTTTACCAGCACAGATACTGTTCATATAGCGAATGCTTCTAACCAGAACTACTATGTTCAAGATGCTTTCGGTTGTTCATCTGGCGCTACCAACTATACTGCAACTGCCATAGACCCAACTCAAATACCTACTTCAATAGGAACCACCAGCTGCAGTTGTCCATCAGTAGCCGAGGGAAGAGATGTGTATCTGACTAACGCAAGCGGAGAAGTGATTGCTGTTATTAACGACAAAGGCCATAATTTGGGAACTATCACTGCAACCGCTTACATCAGAGGAGCTTCAGTATTGGTATCTAACAATCAGGGAGGCCAGGATGCAGCCATGGGCAGAAGTTTTGTGCTTGACTTTAACGGCACTAACCTTTCACCGGCTGTAGAAGTGAAATTCCCTTACACTGATGCTGAGTTTAATAGTTTGATAAGCGCATCGGCAGCCACGCCTATCGCCAGTGATGATGTTACGACTGCTGCCGATTTGGGAAGCACTCAATATGAAGGACCTGGCGAAGATGACACTTACAATACTTCTGCAGCTACTATGCTTGTATATCACCGTCAGCTTGGAAATGGTACATTATTAAACGGCAAATACGTAAAAATAAGTCTGACTTCTAACGGTGAGCATTGGTTAGGAGGAAACGGTAACGGTCAGCCACTACCGGTAAAATTAGTTTCGTTCGAGGCGATTGCTAACCAAACAATGGAACAGGTTGAGACCAAATGGACAACTTCTCTGGAAGTAAACAACGCCTACTTTGCGGTAGAAAGAAGCGAAGACGGAACTAACTTTAACGAAGTGGGCCGTGTTACCGGAGCAGGAAACTATACCGGCACATTGGATTACCGCTTTAACGATGTGAAACCTTTCAGTGGCTTATCGTACTACCGCTTAAAACAAACCGATTTTGACGGAGATTTTACTTACTCGGATATTGTAGCCGTTACCATGGGCACGCAAAGTTCTTTCAGACTTTACCCTAACCCTACCAACAGCGAAATTAATATTGATGTAGCAAATCCGTCAGATGAAATAAAACTGACCATTTACGACCTAAGCGGACATGAAGTATTCGGACACACGTATTCCGGAAATGCCATGAACAAAAACCAGGTAATCACACTTCATGCAAAAAATATATTGCCGGCAGGTATGTATATGGTTAACGTAATTACCAATGGAAATGAATTCAAACAGAAATTGGTAGTAAACTAAACTAATCGACTGCGCTAAAAGAAAGAGGCACCATTTGAGTGCCTCTTTTTATTGGCGATAATTACAATCTCTAATCTCCCCACTTTGTTCACAACATCCACTTGCGTTTTTTGCAAATAGGATTTATTTTGTCTGTATAGCATGGAGAACAATCGCAACATATTATTGTTAGACAGCGATGAGCAAAG
>CAIYOV010000485.1 GCA_903927935.1 uncultured Bacteroidota bacterium
AACTTAAATCGGCATCCGCTTTTGCAAAGCCAATAATAAAACCTCCACCACCTGCTCCGCAAATTTTCAAATGAAATTCGTTAGTCTTTAAGCCATCTTTCCAAACCTCTTTAAACTGGTTTGGAATAAATTCAGGGAGCATATCGTATTGCAATTGCGAAATAAGTTTTACGCAATCCATCAGCTTTGAATGTTTCTTATGCATAAAACTTTCGATAGCAATATTGGTAGTCGGGACTAAACTCTTTTGAATTGAGTTCATGAATTTAGCATCCTTACATTTTTCTAAAAACAGATTTACAAAAGGAGCTGTGCTGCGTGGTATGTGTGTATTGATGAGAAATACCTTTACTGCCGGATTCTCGCTCACCGGTAAATCAAACGTTTCGGTTACTTCCCCCTTGTTCAGCAACACCGCTTTGTTTAAGTAACAAACAATTGCATCTAAACCCGAACTCTTACCGTGAAAATAACTTTCGAGCAAGGCGAGTTCATTCTTCAATTCACTCACCGGTTGCTTTTTCTTTTTGAATTTATTGTATTGATGATAAACGGCAGCAACCAAAGCACCGGAACTTCCCAACCCATAGCCCTGCGGAATATTGGAATCGAAATACAATCCCTGCTCAATGTCGCCTAAAAATTGATTGGTGTCGTACTGCGAAGAAATCTGTTCGTGATAAATAATATAGTTGGCAAACAGCCCAAGCGATTTGTTTGACTCTTTAATTTGTTTGTCTTTTAAATCACCGAACTTAAAAACACCATTGTAATGCTCCACAGGTGCAGCTAAACCCATTGCTCCTTTGTTGATGATGTGTTCACCAAACAAAAGAATTTTACCATTGAATATTTTATGAGAGATTTTTTTAGCCACGAATGTTTTTTTGTCTACTGCTTACTTCCAATTGCCTACTTCATCTTCTTAGGACCCTTGCCAACATTATCATGAATCATTTTACCCGACTCACAATGTTGCTCCAATTCAGCATAAATAAACTGGTCTACTTTCTTTGCAATGTTCTTTGGATAAAGCAAATGAATGTTCGGACCTGCATCAAGCGTAAAGTAAACCGGCAGTTTGCTTTCTTCCCTGAATCTCCTAATTTTTTCAATCATGCTTAATGTTGACGGAGCCATCAAAATAAAAGAGGGAGAAGAGCACATCATGAGTGCATGAAGCGTCATGGCCTCTTCTTCTACAATGGCACCGAATTTTTCAAGGTCGTCTTTTTTAAGGGCACTTATTATTTCTTTCAGATTGCTTTCGGCCTGCGCATATCTTGTTTTTGCAAACGGATTTGTCTTCATCAATGAATGCCCCACACGACTCGAAACTTTTTTCTCCTGACTACTTGCAATCAGAATAGTATTCTGAAAAGTTTTGAAAATAGGGTGAAGATTTTTTTCGAACGGAATAGCATATTCATCACTTGAACCTTTCACTGTCTTGGTCTTCCCCCATTGAGAAATTAAAGGATAAACCGAACGGGAAGCACTGCCCGAACCTAAACGTGCAAAGTGTGAAGCACGCTGCAGAAATTTTTCAGCAGAAACTTTCTTCTTGTCTAATTGCTGTTGCAAGTCGCACAAGCAAAGCGAAAGCGCGCTCATGGCAGAAGCAGAAGAAGCAATACCCGATGAATGCGGAAATGAATTAGTGGAGTGAATCAGCAAACCATACTGGCTCAAAAGAGGGAAATCTTTGCGGATGCTTTCGAAAAACTTAAACATCTTCAACTGAAAAGCCATGTTCGCTTTACCATCAAAATAGAAACGCATTTCAATATCCTTTGATTTGGTTTCCCTTTCTAGTAATGTAACCGTTGTTTCGGAATAGCATTGTTCAAGTGTAAAACTGATAGAGGGATTGGCAGGAATCTGAACACCCTTTTTCTTTCCCCAATATTTTACCAAAGCAATATTGCTCGGACTTCTCCAAGTCACCTTTTTTATTTCATTCATAACGTATGTTTAAGATTGATTCTCAAAAATAATTTCATCCCAATTAAATACTGTGGTAATATTTTTTGCGGCAAGATACTCTTTCAGTTCCGCTTCACTACTCTCATTCGTAAGCATCACAAAATCTCCGCCCCATGCACCAAGCGATTTTACGCTCCCCCAATAATCACCAAAGAATGCGTCTTTCACCTTCATCTGCTTTAGTTGAGAGCCAACCATCATTTCATGTTCGTTGACTAACTCTTCAAACATTTTCAAATCACTGCAGTTCAAAACAGATTCTGTAATACGTGTCAGCCCGTTTACTCCATGCGTTTTATCTTCTATCAATTGGCGATAATTCTTTATCGCCTCAGGTGATGATTGCTTATTACCAAGATGAGCGAAATATATTTTATCGTTGAATAGCGGTTTCCAGTTTACCGCAATTGTTTCCGGTTGCCTGTTTCTTAGCTGATAAAGAATTGCTGAATCATGAGCCGCACATGCTACATCATAACCGGAACCGCCAATGGAATTTTGCAGCAACGTATATCCATCCACGTTTGCCCACTTTGCGATGCAATGAATAAGGGTAGAACTGGAACCCAAACCCCAATCACGCGGAAATTCTAAACGTGTTTCTACAGCAATATCATGGGGGCTGCAAAGGAATTCCGGATTCAATTTTCTGGCAGCATTTAAAATGACATTCAAATCGTTTGCCTCAACCTGCGAAGTATTCAAACAGGTAAGTGTTTCTTTATCGAAAGTAAATTGCAGCCAGGGCTTGTTCTTATTATCAAGTGCAATCCAATACAAAATATTTTCTGATGAGTGTAATTCCTTAATACGAAGTGACTGCCCGAATTTTGTAGGAACAGCTAATGCCTTAGCTCCATCTAATACAAAATATTCTCCGGTTATAAGCAACTTTCCGTGACCATAGAATGCCAGTTCGTCTTGCTGTTTTGTAATGCGTAACCTCATTTTCTCAATGATTCAACAAACTCTCTAACCGCAGAAACGCTTATTGTTTTATTCTCAAAATGGCTTTTTGCTTTTTCCACTTCCTCATCACTTGCCTGAAAACTTGCAAGAATATTAGTGAGGTGCATCTTCATATGCCCGGCTTGTATACCAATGGTTGTAAGGGAGCGCAACGCAGCAAAGTTTTGCGCCAGACCAACGCAGGCAATTATCTCCATCAGTTTTTTTGCATTTGGATTGCCGAGCAATTCAAGTGAACGCTTAGCGAGTGGGTGAAGAGAAGTCAATCCACCTACCGTTCCAATGGCAATCGGCAATGTCAACCAGAATCTGAAAATCCCATTCTCGACTTTACACTCACTTAAACTCCGGTAAACTCCATCGCGGCATGCGTAAGTATGAGCACAAGCTTCCACTGCACGAAAATCGTTACCTGTTGCTAAAACTACAGAGTCAACACCATTCATAATTCCTTTATTATGCGTAGTGGCTCTGAAAGGATCAATTCGGGCAATGTTCACGGCACGTTGAAAGTTAGCAGCGAATTCTTCTGCACTCACAGTTCCGTTTTCGAAGGTGCCGAGTTCACTTATTTTACAACTCACTTCTGCCCGAACCAAACATTCCGGAGTGTAATTCGAAAGAATACACATTACTACCTCAACATCTTTCTCTGTGTCTGAAAAAACATTGCTGATGGCAATTTTATCACATAATTGAATCCCGAATTCTTCCAGGCAGGAGTTAATGAAATTTGCGCCCATCGAGTCCACGGTTTCAAAATAAGCACGTAGCTGATAGTAATCTTTCTCTAACTCTGTGAAATCAATAAGTTCCATATCCACCACACCGCCACCGCGTTCTTCCATTTTTATGGTAATATGCTTTACGCCTTGCTTCAATTCTTCTTTAATGGAATTAAAAAACGAAAACAGTTTCTCTTTTGCTCCATGATAAATGAAGTGAACCTGTCCTACTTTCTTTGTAGAGAGGACCTCTGCTTTAAATCCACCCCGGCTTAGCCAGAACTTAGCCGCATTAGAAGCCGCTGCCACAACGGAACTTTCTTCAATCACCATAGGCACCGCATAAACCTGCTCGTTTATTTTAAAGTTTGGGGCAATGCCAAAAGGAACCGGAAAGTTAGTGAGTGTGTTTTCGCTGAAACCATCAAGTAGTTTTTGCGATTCAATATTGTCATGCCAATACTCTGCAAACTCTTTTACCACCTCTACTGGATTGGCGTAAAGGAAATTCTTAGCAAGCCACGCAATCTTCTCGCGTTTGCCCATCTTCGAAAATCCCGCAATCTCTTTTTCGTTATCCGCCATCGGGTCAAAAGTAATTTATCGGTTTAAACCGTTCGCAAATCAAATCTTTTTCTAAAAAAATTATCTATGAAAATTGTTTGGCCTGAAAGAAAGCAACAGAAAATATAACTGCAAAACTACCGCGTATAATACTAAACTGATTTAACGGACTTAAGCATAACAAAAATCATTTGGAGGGAATTGAATTTTATTATTTCTTGCGCGCCCATAATGAAAAATAAAAACGCAACCGCTCCCACCAAATTTTTCGCCCCCGACTGGCCTAAAGATGGTCCCATTGATTTAAAAATTCACGACTTACCTCATGCGTCATCCTCTACGGAGTGGTGGTATATGCATACGCACATTAAGGCGAAAGGCGGAAAAGAGTTTTCTCTCTTTGCTTCGTTTTTCCGCCATGCTATCAGCTTTGATAAAAAAACCAACAAACCGGATTATGCCTATTCAGTTATCTGGGGAATCTCCGACTTAAAAGAAAAAAAATACCACACGGTTTCGTTAGTAGATAAACGCGCTCCAAAACTTGGTTTGGAACGTTTGAAGAAAGGTGAATTAGTAAAAGACCCTTATATAAAAAGAGCCGCAATCGAAATGCTGAACAAAGGGGTAATGCCTTATCCCGATGAGTTACTGACAAAGGAACCGGTTATTTCCAAAACTGCACTTAGTTTAAATTATGACGGCAACACCTTTAAAAAACTGAAGGACGGCTCTTATCAACTTCACCTTACCCATAAAGAACTGGAACTGGGTGTTGATATAAATTTTAAACCATTAAAGAAGCCGGTTCGTCACGGTGATAATGGTGTTGTGCGCGGAGTTTCGGCAGAAGATATGTTCTACTACTTTATTCCTAAGTGTAAGGTTACCGGTAGTTTAAAAATTAAGAAAGAAAAGCTTTCCATTCAATCTGCCTCGGGTTGGTACGACCATGAATTTGGTTGCCATGCTGAAAAAGAAAAACAGAAAGAGGGGGACATGAAAAAAGATGTTTCCTGGAACTGGATTGCTGTGCAGTTGAACAACGGCTGTGAGTTGACCGCTTATGATTTGATTGATTTGAAAACCGGAGAAGACTGCGGTTCGTTTATCATCATGATTGATAAAGCCGGTAATCGCCATTACTCTACTAACTTTAGTTTGAAACCGGTGGGTGATTTGTGGACGAGTACGCGCACCTTCAATGAATATCCCGAAATATGGAAATTGGAAGCACCGGATTTTGGAGTTTCGGTAGTTGCAACTGCCGCTTTTCCTAATCAGGAATTTGCTACGGTAATTTCCAAGCCCGCTTTCTGGGAGGGAAGAATGAATGTAGAAGGCAAGATGAAGGGCAAGAAAGTAAGCGGTCCCGCTTACATCGAGCGTCACGGGTTTGTGAACAGCAGCAACATGAAAGAGTTTTTGAAAGCTGTTTCAAAAGCTACACTGACTTCTGTTCGTAAAATTTTACCGCTCGAATTCGGTCAGGAAAAATTTGAAGAGTTGGTTTCTAAAAAAGGGAACAAACATTTAACCGATGGTTTAGATAAACAGGCATACATTGAAAAGTTCATTAAGCCTATCCGCGAAATTACCGACCGCAGCGGAAAAAGCTGGCGTTCGTACGCCACTATCGCCTGTTGCGATGCGGTGGGCGGAAACTCGCAGGTGGCTATCGACTGGCTCGCTCTTCCTGAATTGATGCACGTGGGTTCACTAATGGTAGATGATGTGCAGGATAAATCTACCGTGCGCAGAGGCGGACCTGCTGCGCATATCGTGCATGGCGAAGCAACGGCCATTAACAGCGGAACCGGTGCTTATTTTGTGGGGCAGTACTGTATTTACAATGTAGATAAATCGTTTGAAGGCAAGGTTCAGATTTACAACGCCTACTTCGAGGCTATGCGCGCTTCGCATAGCGGTCAAGCTATGGATATTTACGGGCTTGATTACATGATGCCCGATGCTTTAAAGGATGATGAGGTGGCGAAGCTCTTGCAGAAAAGAGTATTGGCTACGCACCGTTTAAAGAGTGCCGCACCGGCTGCTTACCTGGCGCGTATAGGTGTTATGCTGGGCGAAGGAACCGATGAACAGATAGATGCTATGGGCGATTATTTTGAAGCACTCGGAATTGCTTTCCAGATTATTGACGATACCCTGAACCTGAAAGGTTTTAAAGATAACCTGAAAACAAAAGGCGAAGACATTACTGCCGGAAAAATTACTTACCCTATTGCCAAGGCAATGCCGCTGCTCGAAAAGAAAGACCGTGCCCGCCTTTGGGAAATTGTAAGCATGAAAACCGAAAACATTCCATTGATTGCTGAAGCAGTTTCTTTGCTTGATAAAGTTGGAGCTATTGATCTTTGCGAGCGCGAAGCAAAAACGACCTTAGAAAAAGCTTGGAAGAAAATTGACCCGCTTTTGCGCGACAGTATGGTTAAACTTAACCTGCGTGCGTTTAGCTGGTTTGTATTGGAGAGAACTTATTAATTAACTATACATTTTGTAAACCTTCCGGGTTTTGAAGACTTGGGAGGTTTTTTCATTTCTTCCCGTTCCGCTCTCCCCTGTCCTCTGTCCGCTCTTTCCTAACCTCCGCGGGGTCTCCCCTAACCTCCATGGGCTCTCCCCTCGTCTCCGTTCGCTCTCCCCTAACCTCCGCAGGCTCTCCCCCGTC
>CAIYOV010000486.1 GCA_903927935.1 uncultured Bacteroidota bacterium
TGCCCTTGTTATGAAGCGTAACTTAAAGGGTCTTAATTTACATTACATCACAGCGGTATCGGGCATTGCAGGTTGTTTAATAATTGCTGCTGGTCTTTTTGCATCGGCTTCACATTATACACGCCCCATGGCCTATTCTCCTAAAAACCATTTTATTTCAGAACTTGGCTTAGCCTCTGCCAGCAAATACTCTTTTGTGTTTAACATATGTCTGGGCATAGGAGGTATGCTATTGATGATTTTTGCCAACGGCTTAGGTAACTACCTCCGCAAAAACCCGCTGGCATGGTATGCATCGTATATAGGTATGGGTGCTACGGTTAGTTTTTCGGCAATTGGCTATTACACGGCAGATAACTGGACAGCCCACCGGATTGCGGCAACAGTTTTCTTTTCAGGCGTCATGGTCTCGATTGTTTTGTTCAGTTATTGTATCTGGAAAAGCAAACAACGAAAACTGCATCATTTCATTAGTCTACAGGGTTTTATAATTGCTTATATATACCTGGTTGTGCTTATTTGGCCCAAAGATTTGCTTAACCAATATGTTAACCATCCTGAAAGTTTTGTTCGCCCCGAAATGTGGGGGCTCACCGTATTAGAGTGGAGCTATTGCCTGATGATTGGCTCATGGATATTGACAGTTTCGGGGGATATGATTTATTCCCTGCGTACCTATAAACCATCCGCTGGCAACTAAACGCAAAAGCGCAAGGGTTTCCCTTCGCACTATTTGTTTTTGACAGCAGGGATTGTTTAACTCGCAATATCTCTGATTACATGTACCAGAAACAGAGCAGAGCCAACTATACCAAACAACATATACAAGGTGTAAACCCAGCGGCTTTTATCAGCTAAGGTCCAGCTAAGGCTATTAACACAGGCATAAAAAATGGCACCTAACGAAAAGGAGTTAATTAGCGTTGCCCAGCCCACGTGCATCAATGAAAGCACACCGCTAACCAGCAGCAATACAGCGGTAACTGCTTCTACGGCAATATGCGGCCACACTAAATGGTCGCCTTCGCGCCTCGTCAGTAAATTTTGTTTCAGGTGAGGAGCATAAAGTTCTTTAATCCATATAATGGTAGTGCCGAATGCCATTAAAATCGAAAAAATGGGAATAAGGTTTTGCATGAGTTTTTTGTTTGCAGGTTTTGAAATAATTATCAAATATGAAATAAGTAAAATAATAAGCGGTAATGATGCTAATCATCATAAAAATATGAACAATGCTATTTGTGAGCGATGTTAAATGTTACACTTTAGTGTATACCATAACTACACCTGCTTGCAGTATAGTGAACAAATAATTGCAAACGGCTCTACTTACTCTTAACTACTCGTTTATTTTTGTCGTTATTCAAAAACAAAAAACTTGTTTAAAAAGTATTTCAATAAAGTTCTCGGTTACAATATCCTTATAGCCTTAGGTATATTGCTGGTAATCTTACTGTTTGTGCAGTCAGGTTTAAAAACCTATACCCGCCACGATGAAAGCGTAACTGTTCCCGACCTGCGCGGAAGTTCGTTTGAGCAGGTTAAGAGTATTTTAGGAGGCAGGAATCTTGACTGGCAGATTATGGATTCGGTATACGACATGAGCAAACCGCCCATGAGTATTATTGACCAGAACCCCAAGCCGAACTCAAAAGTAAAAGAGGGCAGGACCATCTACATTACCATTAACGCTACTAAAGCACCTACCACCGAAATTCCGGATTTGATAGGAAGAAGCTCGTTGAAATACGCCAAAATGCAATTAGAAAGTTACGGACTGAAAGTGGGAGAACTGATTTATAAACCTGACCCGCATTTAGATGCAGTTATAGGGATGATGGTAGGAGGGAAGAACGTTACGCGCAAAATGCGTGTAGCCCGCGGAACGGTGATAGATATTGTGTTGGGGAATGGCCTTGGCAACGAACGCATTTCAGTTCCTTACCTGATTGGTATGCCACTGAACGAAGCCATATTCAAGATGCGTGGTTATTCACTCAATACCGGTGCCGTAATTACAGATGAAGGAGTATCAGATACCTTAGGGGCTATTATTTATAAACAGGTGCCGGAGTATGGCGTAGCGCACACCATTCGAATTGGCGAACCGATTGATTTATTTGTAGCAAAAGAATTGCCGGCAGGGATTACAGTGAATACGGATTTGTATGATAAAATGGATTCAATTCCTGCCCAATAAATTTGTTTTGTTTACGTTTAGCTGAATCTTTTGAAAACACTTATGAAGAAACTATTCTCTCTTGCTGTTCTATTCTGCCTGTTTCTTTTTGCATCAGCACAGGATGAAGAGCTGACGAACCTTAAATACAATCCTTCGGTTTATAACGCAACTAAGAAATATCAGTCAACCGATTCGCACCGGTATTTGGTAGATAAAGGAATTACGATTGTTTCTACCGATACACTTCACCTTCCTTTTATTGATGACTTTACACACAACAGTTTAGGTACCTTAAACTGGAATCAAAACCATATTACCGATACCTTTAATAATGTGTTCGGAACCTGTCTGGCTATTGAAGGTGTTCCGTTGATACAAGGCAGGTTTATGAACGATACTGCCTGGGCATATTCGTTTGATACCTTAAACAAGCGCCTTGATTCGGTGGCTATTCCACCGGTTAAGTTTACCTTCTTCGGGCCGGCTACCTCCAATTGCTTTTCACAGTCACCGCAGCCGTTCTATTACTGGAATGAATACTACACCTATCGCTTTGACTCTGCTACCGGCCGCCCGATAGATTCAACGGTGGTGGTAGATGAAACCAATCATCCAAGCGATACTATTTACTATGCACCGGTTATTTATTTTGCTCAGGGCGAAACAGGAAAATTATGGGTAGATAACTATGCGTATGTCAATAACACTTATCCGGTTAATCCGCCAACCATTGGTGTAGCTACCCTCGATGGCCTCAATGAGTATGGTTTACCCTATAACAACAGCAGCAGCCACACCTGGGGTACGGCAGATTATCTGACATCTAAACCCATCAATCTATCTGCACTTACCGAGGGCGATTCGCTTTACCTCAGTTTCTTTTTCGAAGGGCAAGGCTTAGGCGACTACCCCGATAAGGAAGACTCACTCATTCTTGAATTTAAAGATAACAGCGGTGAATGGAGGATGATGTGGTATGATACCGGCTATGCAAGCATTGCACAGGTACCTCAAAAATTTGCAGAGGCACTGGTTAAAATCCCTGCACTTGCTTTCCCTTATACTTACTATTACAGCACCTTTCAATTTCGTTTCCGCAACGATGCATCGCTTTATGGTAATAACGACCACTGGCATATTGATTATGTAAAACTCGATAAAAACCGAAGTGCAGTAGACACTCTGTTTAATGATATTGCTTTTGTTTATCCGTTTCCAACCCTGCTGAAGAACTTTACCTTAATGCCTGCTGACCAGTTTAATTATCCCACAGATTTGCGCGACTCTATTGTGATAGCAGTTCATAATATGGATCCGAATGCTAACAACAACCCACCGGCAACCAACTTTGTGAAAGGTGCCACCGAAGTTTATCCTTCACCTGTTGTAGTTGCTGCAGATTTATTGCAAACATTCAATGCCGGTGATTACAGTTACATACAGGTAAATCCTAAGGCAGAGTATACTATTCCCAATACTCCGAACTGGCCGGTTGATAGTTTGGTTACCACTTCAAGAGTTTTTATCGAGCCTAACGATAGCCGCGCGTCAAACGACACCCTGTATCACACACAGAGCTTTGATAACACCTTGGCTTACGATGATGGCTCTGCCGAATTGGCTTATGGCATTACTGGTGTAGGATTAAAGAAATTTGCTTATGAGTTTAATCTGAATCAACCCGACACACTCACTGCTTTTCAAATCCAGTATTCACAGGTGGAGGCAAGCGTAAACGACCTTATTTTTAATTTTTATGCTTGGGATAGTTTAAAAATGAATGACTATCTGTTTAATGATACCATCGGGCAGATATTTATGCTTGAAAACAAAAAACCTTTCTATATCGATTCGCTGAATGGCTTTACTACTTATAAGCTCGATACACCAATCATAATTTCGGGTAAAATTTATTTAGGATGGGCACAAACTGATACCAGACGTTTACAGGTAGGCTACGATTTAAACAGTAAACTGGGGAGACCCCACATGTTTATTTTCTCCAGTTCTACCTGGAAACCATCTTCCATATCATCGGATGGATCTCCTATGATTCGTCTGATATTTGACAGCAATTTCCAGGGAGTAACTTCCGCCATTAATGATTTAACTAAAGAGGAGGACAACATCACCGTTTATCCGAATCCAACAAATGGGTTTCTGAATATCAGAAGCGAAAAGCGAAATGCCTTCTTTGAAGCAGACGTAATAAATATGCTGGGCGAAACAGTAAAACACGAACAGAATATCAGCGACCGGTTAAACATCAGTGAACTACAAACCGGCATTTATCTGCTTACTCTTCGCGATACGCAAAGCGGAAAGGTGTTCCGCAGTAAAATCATCAAAACTACGTTCTGATGAAGGTGGTTTTGTTTGACGGGGTTTGTAATCTCTGCAACAGTTCGGTGAACTGGATTATTGACCACGACAAACAAAATAAATTCAAATTTGCATCTCTTCAATCTGCTTACGGGCAGAATAAAGTGAAACAGTTAGGCTTGGAAAATAATTACATGAACACGGTTGTTTTTGAAGATAATGGCACATCATACTTACGTTCGGATGCCGCCCTTCAAATTATTAAACAACTTGGCGGAGTTTACTCTATGGTTGTTATCTTTTATATTATTCCGTCATTCGTTCGCGATTTCTTTTATAAAATTGTTGCGGATAATCGGTATAAGTGGTTTGGTAAAAAAGAAAGCTGCCGGATACCTACTCTCGAACTGAAATCAAAATTTCTCGAATAACCATGAGGAAGTTTTTTGTAGTATTCATATTTCTTCTTCTCATTACTGCCCGTGTTTTATATAGCTTACTTTTGGAGGCTAATATCAACGCAGAAAAGCGGGTAGCCATAAAAATTCCCACCGGTTCATCGTATAAGGATGTGGAAAGAATATTAAAAGAAAATAATGTGCTGAGAAGCGAGTTTGGCTTTTCAATTGTAAGCATGCTGAAACATTATCCCGACCAGGTTAAATCGGGCTATTATATTTTCAATAGCGGTATGAACAACCGGCAAATAGTAAATATGCTTAGAGCGGGTTTGCAGACTCCCGTCACGCTTGTGGTTTACAACATCCGAACAAAAGATGAATTTGCCGGTTTAGTAGGAAGAACTCTTGAAATGGATTCTGATAAGTTGCTGGCAAAACTGAACGATGTAAAGTTTTGTAAAGAAATGCATTCAGATACAGCAAAAATTCTTTCCCGGTTTATTGTTGACAATTATGAATTCTATTGGAACATTCCTCAGGACAAATTTTTCGAAAGAATGAATGCGGCTTACGAAAAATTCTGGAATATCGAACGCAAAGCAAAGGCAGAGTCTATTCATCTTTCACCAACTGAAGTTACCATTCTTGCATCTATTGTTGAGAAAGAAGTGATAAGAGATAAAGAACTACCAACCGTTGCAGGTGTTTATCTGAACCGGTTGAAAATAGGTATGCCGTTACAAGCCGACCCTACTTTGGTTTTTGCTTTGCATGATTTTACTGCACAACGGGTAACCTCCTTTCATAAAGAGTTCGACTCTCCTTATAACACTTATAAATATGCCGGGTTACCACCGGGACCTATTTGTATGCCACGTAAAAAATCAATTGATGCTGTCTTGAATTTTGAAAAGCACGACTTTTTGTATTTCTGTGCAAATCCTGATCTGAGCGGCTATTCACTTTTTTCTAAATCATACGAAGATCAGATGAAAGTGGCGGCACAATACAGAAAGAAGTTAAACGCAATGAATATTCACTAACCAAAAACGGAGGGTATTTGAAGACGTTAAACTGAGAAGACGTTAAACTGAGAAAGCGTTAAACTGAGAAGACGTTAAACTGAAAAAGCGATATACTTAGAAA
>CAIYOV010000487.1 GCA_903927935.1 uncultured Bacteroidota bacterium
ATAAAATAACCGCCAACATTCACACCTTCGTTTTTCGCTTTTAAAACCTGTTTCAAATAATCTTTAATGAACTGCGTCCGTTTAATGTCATTAATTTCTCCGTTTATATTTTCATCGGGGTATGCCGCACCATTTTCGGTAATATAAATTTTAGGAACGTTTTTATACGCTCCGAATTTTTTAATAAGCTTATAAATTCCTTCCGGATAAACTTCCCAACCCATATCTGTAATATCATGTCCCAATTTGTTAGCAGGGACGTTTGCAAAATGAATAATCGGAATAAGGCCAAGATTATAAACCATCATACGCGAATAATTCTGCAAGCCGATAAAATCAAAATCAAATTTCATTTTTTCTGCATCGCCATCAAGCATGTGTTTTTCAATGTGTTTGCAGGCAGGTAAATCAACCTTTGGATAACCTAACCCCATCACGGGATCAACGAAAAGCCGGTTAATGAAAGCATCTGCTCTTCGCGCAGCTTTAATGTTGGTAGGTTTATCATCCTTTGCATCCACATGACTGCACGAAAAAGTGGTTCCTACGTTTGCATTCTTCACATTAGTTCTCAAAATTCTTCCACCGGCACCGTGACTCATAGTTACATGATGAACGGCTTTGTAAAACTTACCAATGTTAACATAGCCAGGTGCGTGCATTCCTATTAAATAACCCAGTGGTACAAATGCCATTGGCTCGTTGAACACCATCCAGTTTTTTACTTTATCGCCATACTCTTTTGAAATTACATTTACATATTCTTCGAACCATTTAATAGAATCACGATTGGCCCAGCCACCTTTATCTTCTATGGTTTGAGGTAAATCCCAGTGGTAACAAGTTACCCAAGGTGCCACATTTTCTTTCAAACATTTATCAATAACACGATGATAGAAGTCAATTCCTTTCTGATTAACAGTGCCGGTGCCTTGAGGAAGAATACGTGACCACGCGATGGAAAAACGCGAAGCAGGAATATTCATTTTGTGCATTAACTCAATATCGCTTTCGTAGCGGTGATAAAAGTCGCAGGCAACATCTCCGTTCTCTCTTGTTTTTACTTTTCCATTATGATGATGAACAAAATGATCCCATACACTTTCACCTTTACCATCTTCATTCCAGCCGCCTTCAATTTGATAAGCAGCGGTGGCAGTTCCCCAAACAAAATCTTTTCCAAAATCGCTTCGCTTTAATTCTTCATCCGAAAAAATTTCAGCTAATAAATTTTGTGGCAACAAACTTCCTGCTCCTAAAATGGCAGTCAGCTTCAAGTATTGTTCTCTAGTCATGGTAAACTTGGCAGTATTATAAATGCTGACATGAAAATAAAAACTTCACTTGTTTCAGATCGTAAATGTTTTTCCTTCTTCTGCCAAGTAAGTTTCAGGAAAAACTTCTTTGCTCTCATTTAAAAGCAAATTCAAGTCTTCATAACGCGCTGAAAAGTGTCCTATCAATAATTTCCCAGAGTTCGTCAGTTTAGCAATTTTTGCCGCCTGTTTGGTAGTAGTATGAAAAGTTTCTGTTGCCCGTTCTTCATGTTCATGAATAAAAGTTGTTTCGTGATAAAGCGTATTCACGCTTTTTATTTGCTCAACAAAACTTTCCGTATAAACCGTATCACTGCAATAAGCATAACTGCGTGGATGTGGAGGGTCGAGAGTTAATTCAGTATTTGGAATATGCTTTCCTTGTTCATTAATGTAATCTTCGCCTCGCTTTATCTCGACTATTTTGTGATGAGGTATGTTATACTCTGCAATCTTCTCTGCATTTATTTTTCTGAGATTTTTTTTCTCCTTAAATAAAAAACCTGTTGTTGGCAACCGGTGCTTTAAAATGATAGTTTCAACTGTGAGCACTTGGTCATCATAAATTATTTTTGCCTCATTATCTAAAACCGAATGAAAATGAAGTTCATATTTCAATTTCGTTTGAGAATGTTTGAAATGAATATTGATAATTTCTTCCAGTGGAGGTGGACCGTAAATGTGAAGAGGATGTTCGCGCCAGTTTAAATTAAAAGAAGTAAGCAGGGCAACTAAGCCAAAGTAGTGATCGCCATGAAGGTGAGAGATGAAAATGTTATTGAGATGAGCGCGTTTAATTCCGAATTTGTTCATTCGAAACTGCGTACCTTCTCCACAATCAATCAGAAATAGATTGCCGTTGTGGTTTAAAACTTGAGATGAAGGATGTCGATTGTAAGCGGGAATTGCGGCATTGCTTCCCAAAATAGTAACATCAAATTGCATCGGTCGCGATTAGCTCTTTAAATCGCGGTCAAGTTCTTCCATCATCACATAATCAACGGATTCATTGATAGATGGAACGATATTTAGAATAGGTTCGAGTTGGGATATTTTAATGAGCTTTTGAATATGTGCGTTTAGTCCGGTAAGGACAAATGTTCCGTTCGCTTCTTTGCAAAGACGATTGCCAACCAATAATGCACTCAACCCTGAAGAATCCACGTATTGTACATCTGCTAAATCAAGAACAATGTTCTTGAAACCTTCGTTGTTCAAAATAACCATTTCTGATTTTAACTGCGGAGCAAGATTGCTCAGCAATTTGTCTTCATTCAGCTTAACGATAACAAGCCGGTCTCTTTTGTCAACTTGGAATTTCATGCGCGGTTCATTTATATGGTGCGATAATACGATTCTAATTTAGAATTTTTTATTTCAAACGGCAAATTTTGTTGCAATTTACGTAAAAGGATTCTATTGCAGAAACATTGTTAGCATTGTGCAACCAATTTGGTGGTCAGTTTTTTGTTGATTACGAGGAATTGACGTAGGTTTGAAAACAAACAACCAATATTTCTGTTTTAATATCGTCACTATAAAAATGTTGCCGACAATATGACAGTAGAAAATTGTTGGACTGAAATTTGAAAATAACTGAGCATGGAAGCAAAATTCTCACCGAAAGTTAAGGAGGTAATCTCTTATAGCCGCGAAGAGGCCCTTCGCCTTAATCATGATTATATTGGTATTGAACACCTTTTGCTGGGTTTGATTCGGGAAGGAGAAGGCCTTGCTATTAAAACACTGAAAAGTTTAGAGGTGGATGCAGTGATGCTTCGAAAAACTATTGAAGATTCGATAAAAGACAAAGTGGCAAAAGGAAATTTTAATCCTAACAATTTACCCCTAACTAAGCAGGCTGAAAAAGTTTTAAAGATTACTGTGTTGGAAGCAAAGGTTCTGAAAAGCGATGTAATAGGAACTGAACATTTGCTGCTTTCTATTTTAAAGAATAAAGACAATCTCGCTACACAATTGTTAGCTCAGTTTGATATTGATTATGATGTCTTCAAAAAGGAATTAGAAGAAGTGCAGAACGATTTGAAAGATACAAAAAGTACAAGTGCAGAATTGCCAAACGACCCACCGGAGGATGAACCGTTTGAGGAGGAAAAAAGCCGCGGAGGAAGTTTCGGACAATCGCAACAGACGAAAAAGCCCGGAGCCACTAAGTCAAAAACTCCTGTGCTGGATAATTTCGGTCGTGATGTAACCCACTTAGCAGAAGAAGGGGCGCTTGATCCAATTGTAGGCCGCGAAAATGAAATTGAAAGAGTTTCTCAAATTCTTTCGCGCAGAAAAAAGAATAATCCAATGTGAATTGGAGAGCCTGGTG
>CAIYOV010000488.1 GCA_903927935.1 uncultured Bacteroidota bacterium
CCTTTTTCGCGCGGTGTTAATTCAAAGGCGGCACCGTATGCTTTCATCAGTCTTCTCCTTTCCACACTCATTGATTCAGGCATTACCAAAATCAGTTTATATCCTTTTACCGCAGCCACAATAGCTAAACCAATGCCGGTGTTACCGGAAGTAGGTTCAATAATTACACTTCCTTTCTTCAGTAGTCCTTTCTTTTCTGCGTCTTCAACCATAGCCAGTGCAATACGGTCTTTAATGCTTCCACCGGGGTTTTGCTTTTCAAGCTTTACCCAAACCTCATGTGTATTGCCAAATAATTTGTTGATACGCAAGTGCGGTGTATTTCCGATTGTTTCTAAGATGTTGTTTGCTTTCATTTTTAGTATGTGTTTATGTTTTAATTTAAATAACGAAATCTACTACTTCATTCATTTCCGATTTATCGCGAATGACCACATCACTCTTGTGATACACAACTGAAAGTGGCGGCACACTATCAGTGAGCCATACGTTTCCTCCAATTACACTGCTATGACCTATAGTAGTTTCCCCTCCCAGAATACAGCTTCCAGCATAAATAATCACGTCATCTTCAATGGTAGGGTGGCGTTTCTTCCCTTCTGCTTCCTTACGCACCGCCAACGCACCAAGGGTAACCCCTTGATAAACCTTTACATGATTGCCTATTACAGTTGTTTGGCCCACTACCACACCGGTTCCGTGATCAATAAAAAACGGATTTCCTATGTGAGCTCCCGGGTGAATATCTATACCAGTTTTGTTATGCGCATATTCAGTAATAACCCGGGGAACAATAGGAACATTCAATTTTGAAAGTTCATGAGCTACCCGGTAAACTGTAATAGCATAAAAGCCCGGATAGGCTATAATTACTTCTTCTATTCCTTCGGCTGCCGGGTCCGACTTCATAAAAAACTCTGCATCGGAAATGAGTTTTTCATAAATCGAAGGCAACGTATTAAAAAAATGCCGCACAATTTCAGGGGCAGAAATGGTAAGCCGGTTGGTAAGCGGCTGAAGAATTTCGGTTAGCGTTTTATGCAACCTTTCTTCTTTTTCATCAGCTACTTCATAATGAAAAGTAAAAGTAGATTCGATAGGAAACAATAAGTCTATCAGTTCGTCCGTAAACTTATAAATAACTGCCCTTGAAGGTAGTTTGCTGAAATCAATTTTTTGCGATGGTTGAATTTTCATGTCTTTATCTTTTAAAAAATAAAAAACCCTTCGTGTTGCGAAGGGTTCCTAAATATTTTTGAAATCAATTCTCAATTACAAAAGCATACTCATTCCCCTTTACAGAGTGAACAACACCAACAACAGATTGTTTGAATAAATTTCATGTAGCTAAAATAAAAACTTCTGTATATAATGTGTTACTTAATATCTGTCCAACTTCACAAACCTCTTGCTAAGAAAGTCTAAAATGATGGCATTAACCACACTTGCCTTTTCTTTTTGCGGATAATGTTTAGTGCCGGGTATTACCGCGAGGTACCCTCGTTTTACACTTTCAAACATTTCGCTGGTGTGGCTTTGTTTAATAATATCGTGGTCACCGGTCATAAACAAAGAAGGGCATTGAATTTTCTTTAAATCATTAATTGTCAAATTTGGCTCGGTAAGCAACATGGTTTTCATGCGCTCGGTAAACGGCACAAGCAATTTATCATTTGGCCATCCACGGAAATTTGAACGGACAAAAGAGTAAACCTTATCCGAGTCCCATGCTTTTACCTTATCCAGCACTTCGTGATATACAACACTTGTATCAACTTTGTAATTTGCACCAATAGCCACCAGTTTACGAACGCGTTCTGGATGATCAATAGCTAGATATAAACCGATTATTCCGCCATCACCAAAACCCACAAAATGAGCGCTGTCAATTTTCAGTTCGTCCATCAGGCCCAGTACATCTTCACTTAGCAACCGGTAATCGAGCTTGCGGTCAGTGAAAGTTGATTTTCCGTGCCCACGGTTATCCATCGCAATTACTTTGTAACGTTTCGAAAATTCCGGAATCTGTTTGTCCCACTCGGTCATACATTCCATAGAACCGTGTAAAAGAAAAAGCGCATCGCTACCGGTGCCGTATACTTTGTAATGAATTTTTACATCGTTGATTTTGGCATATTGACCTTTTACAGTATCCATTGCCATCTGCGAAAATGAAATCATTACAATTGAAAGCAATAAAATTGAGAGCGTAATTTTTCGTGTCATAATTTTTGGGGTTGTTGCGCTAATATAAGTATTGGACGCAGTTTTGCCTTCTTTCGTTTTTCAGTAGGTTTGGCCCGTGAACAAAAAATTCGATTTATCGCATCCTGTTTTTAAAATTATTTCCGAAGCTGCCAGCGATTTGAACTACGAAACGTACGCTGTTGGCGGTTACGTGCGCGACCAATTGCTGAACCGCGATTGCAAGGATATTGATTTTGTTTGTGTAGGAAGCGGAATAGAACTCGCTCAAAAAGCTGCCGAGAAAATTGACAGGAATCTTCACGTCAACTATTTCAAAAATTTCGGCACGGCACAATTCCGGTGGAACGATTTGGATTTAGAATTTGTTGGCGCACGTAAAGAAAGTTACGACCGTAATTCGCGCAAACCGGTTGTAGAAGACGGTACAATTGAAGACGACCAGAACCGGAGAGATTTTACGATTAACGCACTTGCCCTTTCGCTGAACAAAAGTTCCTTCGGTGAATTGATTGACCCGTTTAGTGGAGTAAAAGATTTGGAAGATAAACTCATCCGCACTCCGCTCGACCCCGATATTACTTTCAGCGATGATCCTTTGCGAATGATGCGTGCTATTCGTTTCGCCACACAGCTTGACTTTAAAATACTACCGGAAACTTTTGATGCAATTAAGCGAAACAAAGAACGCATCAAAATAATTTCACAGGAAAGAATTACCGATGAACTCAACAAAATCATTCTGGCTAAAACTCCCAGTATTGGCTTTATTCTTTTGGAAGAATGCGGCTTACTCGAAATCATTTTCCCTGAATTTCAGAAACTGAAAGGAGTAGAAAACTATGAAGGCAAGGGGCATAAGGATAATTTCTATCACACGCTACAAGTGCTCGACAACATTACCAAAACAACCAACGACTTATGGTTGCGCTGGGCGGCAGTGCTGCATGACATTGCTAAACCACCAACCAAAAAATTTGTAGAAGGCACCGGTTGGACTTTTCACGGACATGAAGTTTTAGGCAGCAAATGGGTGCCGAAAATTTTTGGGCGAATGAAATTGCCGATGGGCAACGAAATGAAGTTCGTGCGCAAAATGGTTTATCTGCATTTGCGCCCTATTGCTCTTACCAAAGAGGAAATTACCGACTCTGCATTGCGTAGATTATTATTCGAAGCCGGTGACGACATTGAAAACCTGCTGATGCTTTGCGAAGCAGACATTACTTCCAAGAATCGCGAGAAAGTAAAACGCTATCTTACAAGGTTTGAAGTAGTGCGCGAGAAATTAAGAGAGGTGGAAGAAAAAGACCAGGTGCGCAATTTTCAGCCACCGGTAACCGGTGAATTGATTATGGAAACATTCGGCATCGGTCCTTCGCGTGAAATTGGCGTTATTAAAGAAGAAATCAAGGAAGCTATCCTCGAAGGCAAAATCCGAAACGACTATAATGAAGCTTTTCAAATGATGCTCCAGCTAGGAGAAAAGCTTGGATTGAAAAGAATTTGACAATGAGTGCTGATTTAAAATCTCTTATTGTTGTTTGCGGTCCTACTGCCATCGGAAAAACTTCACTTGCTATTAATTTAGCAAAAAGCTATAACACTGAAATCATCTCAGCGGATTCCCGACAATTTTACAGAGAAATGAATATCGGTACAGCAAAGCCAACGAAAGAACAGTTAGCTGAAGTGCCGCATCATTTCATCAACAACATTTCCATTCACACCAAAAACTATAGTGCTGGAAAGTATGAGTTTGAAGTGCTGGAGTTTCTCGGCAACTATTTTCAGCAGAAAGATATAGCGGTGATGGTAGGCGGCTCGGGGCTTTTTATTAATGCTGTTTGCAGCGGCTTCGATAAGTTTGAAAAAGAAGACGAAAGTCAACTCTGGGTTACGCGCAGATTCCTGAACGAGAAAAATCTGGATTGGTTGCAACAGGAAGTTGAACGGTTAGACCCGGAATACTTTGCCATAGTCGACAAAAAAAATCCGATGCGACTTAAACGCGCGCTCGAAATAATTTACACTACCGGTAAAAAATATTCCGAGCAACGCATAGGAAAGAAAACGGAGCGACCATTCAACATCATCAAAATTGGATTGAGTTTGCCGAGAGAAGTTCTGAACGAAAGAATCAACCAAAGGGTAGACGAAATGATGATAGCCGGTTTACTGGAAGAAGTAAAAGAACTTTACCTGCATAAAAAATTGCATACGCTCAACACCGTTGGCTATACTGAGTTATTCGACTTTATCGAAGACAAAATTTCTTTAGAGGATGCAGTTGCCCTTATCAAACAAAATACACGGAACTACGCCAAACGACAAATGACATGGTTCAAGAAAGATGATGGCATTAAATGGTTTCAACCAGAACAGAAAGAAGAAATCATCTCCTATATTGGTTCGCAATTAAACAAGTGAAAACCGCACTTTCCAAATATTTCTCTATTCCCCGTGTAATCATCAATCTGATGATGGCAGATGTATTTCTGCAGCTTATCAACTCAGCATTTACCATGCTGTTGAATTATTTGATGCTCGACCACGGCTTTAAAGATTTTGAAATAGCGAGCATGATTGGAAACCGGTATCTCGCTGTGCTGCTTTGCGCTGTTCCTCTGGCATTATTAGTAAAAGGCAAACGGCTAAAACCTTTTATGATGGCAGGAGCCATCTCCTCTCCCATTGTCGCCTTGCTTTTAATTTTCGGAATTCATACTCACAACACCGAACTCATTCGCATACTCATGTCGCTTTGGGGAATTACTTTTTCCTTGCTTCAAATTTTGGTGATGCCTTATATCCTGCTCAACGGAAGTAAAGAACATGAAACCGAAAGTATTGCGCTGTTCTTCAGTGCCGGAAACTTCACTACCATATTTGTTGGCATGCTGGGTTTCTTTCTTCCTTTCATCAGCAGTTTTTTTACTACCGAAGTGTTACTCATTTTTTATTCAGCACTCGGCTTGCTAGGGATTTATTTTGTGCAGCAACTCCCCGCTCAGGAAAATCTCGGAACTAAAATCCCAATTACCAATATACATTCCGATTACGATTGGAACGTTATTGTGCAGGCAGTTGTCCCTTCTTTTCTGATTGCGCTTGGCGCTGGTTTTACTATACCGGTTATCAATCTTTTCTTTCACGATGTGCATGGC
>CAIYOV010000489.1 GCA_903927935.1 uncultured Bacteroidota bacterium
CTTGCGGCTGTGCAGGTTGCTGTTGCGCAGGAGTTCCTGCTGAAGGTAAAGTAGTGTTCTGAAAACCTCCTTTTGTGCTTTCCATTTGTTCAATTTCCGATTTTTGAACGGCTTCTTTTTTTACCGCTTTTTTATCAACGAAGAAAGATGTAGAAAGACAAAGAACAATCAAACCAACGGCAAAACCCCAGGTAAGTTTCTCTACCACATCGGTCGAGCGTCTTGCTCCTAACAATTGCTGACCAACCCCGCCAAAAGATGAACTTAAGCCACCGCCTTTAGGATTCTGAATAAGAACTACTGCACCGAGCAGCACACAAACAATTACAATAAGAATGGTAACAAACGCGTACATGACTTAGATTATATTTTTTAAATAATTAATTCGGGCGGCAAAGAAATCATTTTTTTCGGGATATTTTAATGCGAGTATTTCGTAACAGCGAATAGCTTTCGAATACTTTTTCTGCATTTCATATACCTTGGCCATGGTTTCTGTAATCAGTTCGGGGGCAAGTTCATTTTCATAAGCCGGCATTTTAATGCCGGGGGCTTTGTGTTTATGTATCTGCTCTTCAATAAACTTATCCAATCCCTTGCTGTAATGCGTTTCTTCTTCTACCAATTCCTGCAAATTTACGGGGATATTTGTGAGATAGAGTTTCTCTAATTCTTCATCCATCTTTTCAGGCTCAACCGGAATTTCATCCTGCTTGAATTCAAGTTTCGGGGTTTCTGTGCTGCTGAAAGCATGAAGCCATTCATCAAAAGTATGCGGTTCTGATACAGAAAATTCATTTCCCCTTTCACCGTCTTCGGCAATTATAATAGGTTCGTATTCCATCTAAACCACTTCAATCTCTTCCTGTTCAGTTACTTCTTTCAGTTTTTCTTCAGGTGCTGATTCAAATTCCTGTTTTGTTTCTTCCAGAATAGGTTCAGCGATTACCGGTTCCCTTTCTTCTTCCACCAACGATTTTTCATCGTGCGAAGGATTTTCGGGAAATGTATGTTCAGCTATTTCTTCAACCTGTTGTTGAACAATAAAAGGAACCGAAATTTCCTTTTCATTAAAAATAGAGAAGAGGAGTTCTCTGTCCTGAGTATATAAAGCTGCTAATTGTAATTGCTGGTCGAACTTTGGGTTGCTTTGCTGCTGATACTTTTTTGCAAGCAACAAATGAGCTTGCTGGAAATACGGAAATTTCTCCAACAGATTTTCTAACTCGGAAGTAGAAAACCGTGCAAGGGTGTGATTGAAATTATCTTTGTTGAGTTGCAACTCCATTACGTTTTACTTTACCATTTCACCAAAGCCTTTTGAAAAATATCATCTACCAACTGTGTGTTTATTTCGCCAATTAAACGGTCTTCTACCGATGAAATATCATCACTGGACGAATATTGCGCATAGCGTGAAAAGCTTTGGTCCCACTTGTCTTTTTCGTCTTTTGCATTTACAAAATGTACCTGAACGGTAATTGTAAGTTTATTCAAGCCGCTGGTAGCATTGGCCACCGGTGCATCGCTGGTGAAGGTATATCCGGTAATAGCTCCGCTGAACTGTAAATCGCCTTCACTTGCTACCTGCTTAAGATTGGCATCGGTCTGCATTTTAAATTTAAGCTTATCGGTGAAAGTCTGCGACAAAGAAACCGGACCGTTGCTGGCACGGTTTTGAAAAAGCTCTATTGATACCGAATGAATATCGGCCGGAACGCTGGCACCGGTGAAGGAATAGACCTTACAGCCGGCAAGCAACAGGCAGAGAACAACAGACAACAGGCAATAGGCAATTACTCTTTTCATCCTGAACTTAAATTTCAATTCCGTATTCTTTAATCTTCCGGTACAATGTTCTTTCAGATATACCTAAATCATCTGCTGCATTTTTGCGTTTGTTGCGATGTTTTTTCAGTGCCTTAATAATCAACTCCCTTTCTTTATCCATCAGTGAAAGCGATTCCTCTATGGTTTCGGATTCATTAAAACCCTTGTTATCCATGACTACCGGCTGACCTGTATTAGACTGAGAAATGATTACCGGTTGGTTTGAACCAGGCATACGGAAGTCGGAACTTTGAATCTGGTTCTGCACGGGGGCACCTGTAACCTGATGTTTAGTAACATCATATACAAACTGTTTCAGGTCGTTGAGGTCATTCTTTAAATCGAAAATGAGTTTGTAGAGAATTTCGCGTTCTGTAAAGTTGCTTCCTCCGGCATTGTAGCGCGACTCGGCAAGAGCCGGTAAGCGGTTGTCGGTAATATCGGGAACAATCTGCGCCAGTTCTTTGGCTGTTACATCTTTATCCATTGCCAGAATAGAAACCTGTTCAGCCACATTCTTTAACTGGCGAACGTTACCCGGCCATGGATATTTAAGAATAAGTTCCTTGGCATCATCCGTCAGCTTTACAGAAGGTATTTTATTCTTCTCCGAAAAATCGGTGGAGAATTTACGGAAGAGCAAATAGATATCTTCTCCGCGCTCGCGCAATGGCGGAATGTAAATAGGCACCGTAGAAAGACGGTAATACAAATCTTCGCGGAACTTACCGGCACGCACGGCCTCCTGCAAATTTACGTTTGTGGCTGCCACTAAACGCACATCGGTTTTAATTACCTTACTTGAACCTACACGGATATACTCGCCCGACTCTAACACCCGCAGCAAACGCGCCTGTGTGCCTATGGGCAACTCTCCTATTTCATCTAAGAAGATGGTTCCTCCGTTTACGGTTTCAAAATATCCCTTGCGTGCATCATGCGCTCCGGTAAACGAACCTTTTTCGTGACCGAATAATTCTGAATCAATTGTTCCCTCGGGTATTGCACCGCAGTTTACCGCAATGAACGGATTGTGCTTGCGCGTACCTATCTGATGAATGATGTGCGAGAAAACTTCTTTACCCACTCCGCTCTCACCGGTGATAAGCACCGTGAGGTTGGTTGCCGCAACACGTTCTGCAATGCTGATGGCATGGTTAAGTGCCGGTGCATTGCCGATAATGCCGAATCTGTTTTTAATTGATTGTATATCCATTTTCTATTCTGCTAGTTCTCCAATTAATGTTCCCGATGTGCAGCGAACTACTTTCACTTTCACATAGTCACCGGGTTTGAAATTTCCTTTTTCAAACACTATCACTTTGTTCTGGGTGTTGCGGCCGTAAACATCTTCATCGTTGCGGGCTGATATTCCTTCTACCAGCACTTCGAATGTTTTGCCAACGTCTTCTTTGTTCCTTTCGAGCGAGTGGATGCGGTGCAGGTCAACTACTTCCTGCAGTCTGCGCTTTTTTACTTCTTCGGGAATATCATCGGTATGCTTTTTTGCAGCCACCGTACCGGGGCGCTCGTTGTAAGCAAACATGTAAGCCATTTCGTATTTCACATGTTGCATAATGCTTAACGTATCCTGATGTTCTTCTTCGGTTTCGCTGCAATAGCCGGTGATGATGTCGGTAGAGATGGCCGCCTCGGGAACAATTCTGCGTATGGCTGCAATTCTATCGAGATACCATTCTCTTGTATAAGTCCGGTTCATCATTTCGAGAATGCGCGAGTTGCCGCTTTGCACCGGCAGGTGAATGTATTTGCAGATGTTGGGATACTTGGCCATCATGTGCAACACATCATCGGTCATATCTTTGGGGTGCGAGGTGCTGAAGCGCACGCGAAGGTCGGGGGCAATTTGCGCTACCATTTCCATGAGCTCGGCAAAGTTGACTACGTGTTCTTCGTATTTAGCATCTACCAGTTTTTTGCCCACCAGTTTCGGGTCGTGGCTGAAACGGTAGCTATCTACATTCTGCCCGAGCAGGGTTACCTCGCGGTAGCCTGCGGTATATAAATCTTTAGCTTCGGCAACTATGCTGTCGTAATCGCGGCTTCTTTCGCGCCCACGGGTAAACGGCACCACGCAGAACGAACACATGTTATCGCAGCCGCGCATGATGCTGATGAAGGCGGTAATGCCGTTGCTGTTTAAACGCACCGGACTTATTTCGGCATAGGTTTCTTCGCGGCTTAGTAAAACGTTCACTGCCTTTTGACCGGTCTCTGCTTCTTCGATTAACGAAGGCAGCGCGCGGTATGCATCGGGGCCGGCAACTATGTCGACTATCTTTTCTTCTTCCAGAAATTTTTCTTTCAGGCGCTCTGCCATGCAGCCGAGCACGGCTATTACGGCTCCGCGTTTCTTTTTCTTTACGGCCGAAAGGTGCATGAGGCGGTGGCGCACGCGCTGCTCGGCATTATCGCGGATGGCGCAGGTGTTTATCAGAATTAAATCGGCATCGAGGAACTGGGCGGTGCTGTCGTAGCCTGCGTTGCTGAGGATGCTGGCCACCACTTCGCTGTCGGCAAAGTTCATTTGACAGCCGTAGCTTTCTATGTAATACTTTTTGCCGTTGCCCTTTACCGTAACGGGGCGCTCCATAGTAAGGGCTTCGCCCTGACGGGTTTCGTCAATTACTTTGGGTTCGAGTTCGAAAGCGGTTTCGTTGTTATATAATTCGGTCTTCATAAACTGGGAGGGCAAATATAATTGTTTGGCGGACAGAATGGCAGGGAAGATTAAGGAAATTAGAAAAGCTCCTTAATGGATTTTAATGCCGCGCAGGTTAATATAGGTTGCTCCTGTACCGAATGGACTGCTGTCGTTAAAATTGTAAAAGGCAGAGTCATCGGTAAATGGTTTATGAAACTGAAGCATTACCGAGCCATAGGGATTAAATATTGCGTATCGGTATAAGCTGTCGGGCTGTGGGGAGCCATATGGCAACTGAAAACCATTAAAAAGAAGGGTGCTGTCGTTAACCCGGGCAACGCTTAAAGTATCATCAACAGGAGTTATGACAGGGGGCTGACC
>CAIYOV010000490.1 GCA_903927935.1 uncultured Bacteroidota bacterium
GCCTGATTCGTGTCAAGGGCAGTGTTATCGTCAGCGTGCTTCACTATATCAGTAACTTCCTGAGCGGGAACAACCGGCAGGGAGGTCTGCCGCCAGATAAAATATCCCGTCACGGCAGCTATGGCTACTACTATAAAAGCAATAAGGGCTTTTTTGTTCATGTGTTCTTAGCAGGGTAAAGATATATATGCTTTGTTCATGGCAAAATTTGTTCTCCTCGGGCTCGCGGAGGGGATGGCTGTTTTTCAAACTTAAAGAAGTGCAGGAAAGGCGGGACTGGAAAATACCTTTCAATAAAATTAGTTAACCCTCCTTTCGCGTTCCATCTGCAAACCTATCTTTGCCCCTAATGAATACACGCTTAGTCAACATTATTATTGTCGCCATTACCTTGGCATTGGTGGGGCTTATTTATATACAGGTAAACTGGATTAAGCAGAACTACCGGGTGCGCGAAGAGAAATTCGACCAGGCCGTTTATCTTTCGCTCAGCAACATTGCCCGTTATATTGAGCGTGACGAGGCCATCAATTATTTTGCGGTTACCGGTTTAAATGATTTTGGGCGCAACATCAACAAGATGTACGATACCATGCAGACCATTAAAACCTATTCGCCAAAACTTACGCTGGTCGATTCGGTAGGGCAGCACGCACTTAAATTCGGTTTCAGCGATACCAGCGGTTTGTTTGTTTCTAAGTTTATGGGCAGCATTACCTACCTACAGGAAAAAGCTGCGCAGCTGCACGAAGCACAGAAAGATAAAGACGTAGCCGTGCAGACCAAAGAGGAACGCGAGCGTCACCTGATTGAAATGCAGTTTAAAAAATACAATCGTCTTTTTCAGGATCTGGCCATGCAGTTTATGCTCGATGATAAATGCCTTAGCGTGCGGGTAAGCAAAGACATGATTGACACGTTGCTGAAAATAGAATTTAGAAAAGAGGGCATCAACACACCTTATCAGTATGCGGTATTCGATAACTATGCCAAGGGCATGTTGTTCGGCAACATGAATGTGACCAAAGAAGGAGCGCAGTCCACCAACTTTTATTCCATTCCACTTTTCCCCAACGATCTTTACGAAAACTCGGGAATGCTGGTGATCGATTTTCCCGAAAAAAAGAATTACATCTTTCAGAGTATGTGGCTTATGCTTTCGGCCACCGGTGCGTTCATCTTCATCATTCTGGCTTCCTTCGGTGGCTCGTTCTATGTTATTTACCGGCAGAAGAAATTAGATGAACTGAAAACCGATTTCATCAACAACATGACGCACGAATTTAAAACACCGGTAGCCACCATTTCGCTGGCTACCCAGATGCTGAAGAATGAGAAAATAGCCGCTAATCCCGAAAAAGTACAGAACTACTCTACCATTATTGAAGAAGAAAACAAACGACTGAGCGGGCATATCGAAAACGTATTGCAGGTGGCGCGCCTGGACCGCGGTGAATTCAAGCTAAAACTGGAAAACGTAAACATCAACGAACTGCTCGGTGAGATTGCCGATACGCTAGAGCTGCGCATTGAAAACGAAAAGGGAGAACTGATCAAACACCTCGATGCCCAGAAAGTAATGATAAAAGGCGACCTCTTTCACCTCACCAATGCTTTCTACAATGTGTTCGACAATGCCATCAAATACAAAAAAGACGATCATCTGAAAATTACGGTAAGCACCAGAAATAATTCAAAAGGCATTATTATCAGCATTCAGGATGAGGGTATCGGAATTCCGAAAGAAACACAGAAGAAAGTGTTTGAGAAATTTTACCGTGTTCCTACAGGCAATATTCACAATGTAAAAGGCTTTGGTTTGGGCCTTAGTTACGTGAAGGTAATTGTGAATGCACACGAAGGGGATATCAAGCTTGAAAGCGAGCCCGGAAAAGGCAGCCGCTTCGATATATTTCTCCCTTTTTGATATGTTAATAAATGATAAGCATTTGCATGTGCTTTTAAACCCTAGTAGCTTTGAATTGTTAAAAGAAAAACCTAAAATATTCAACCTATGTCAACCAAGAAAAAAATCCTTTTAGTAGAAGA
>CAIYOV010000491.1 GCA_903927935.1 uncultured Bacteroidota bacterium
AGACGGTCCGTGTGAACGGTAAACAGAACCCCAAAGGGTGGTTGCGAAAGAGAGAACTACCCGATTTTAGGTGGTTGCCAGATGTCGAAGCTTTGAGATAAAACTTCTGCAGCGTGATAGTAACAGGTAATAACGGTGCCTGCTAAAGGAATAAGTTCGTGATGACAGTTTTGTAATGAGGCAACTGAAAAATGCGAATCGATATCCTGTGCAGATTTAAACGGCATTTGCGAGTCGCTCTTTTTATCTGCACCTGAGTCGGCCTTCTGATTGACCACATAGTGTTTATACAAAAATGCCCAAAACGAATCGGCCGGATGCTGTTGTTTATGTTCGCTAAAATGATGCAATAAAAAGGGCACTCTTGCCAGTTCATCCAGGTGTATGGTTCCTGCCAAAATACACGAAGTAAGTAATACGACTATCCCCCTTTTCATAACCATCATTGTTAAACTGACTGCGGTAAAAGTAAGTTACCGAACGCTAAACTATCATGATTAAAGTCAGCATTAACGGTATATAACAAACCAGCCGCTCCCTTTAGGGCAGCGGCCGGTGCTTTTTTGCCTCATCCTGTCTTCGCTTCGTTCGACATCCTTCTCCATTTAATGGAGAAGGGGCAGGGGGATGAGGTCACGGGATTAAAAACTGGTTCAGGCTTGTCCAGGAGCCCTGTTCGCCTTTACCGTTTACCCAGCAGCCGAACAGATAAATGCGCTGTCCCGCTTCATCGGGCTGAAAAACAATGCGCTTAGGGCTGCGCGTGAGCGTGGCACTGCTGTTGCACTGCTTAGGGCTGGTGGGCGGGTTGCCGCCCATCTGGTAAACCACCAGCAGGCCCGTTACCCCTTTGGGTTTACCGCGCAGGGTGCTGCCATCTTCGCCTTTAGGCGGGTTAAAGTAAACCGACACCGTGTTACCCGGGCGGTTAACCACCGTAATTTCGGGCACCCCTGCCGGCTTTGGCACCGGAGTGCGCACCGAATCGTGCGGACGAATACCGCACAACAGCAAATCGGCATTGCTCATTAAAGGGTTACGGTAAATACGGGTTTGAATAAACGGACGCATCACTGCTTCGTAATTTTTACGCGCCAGTTTTTTAGCGGTTATCTGCGCTATGGTCCGGTTATCTTTGTTTTTAGCCACCGCCCAGGCGGCCGCCCAAACGGTTTGTGCAACGGTAACGGGTACCAGTTCAGCCGCACCTATACCCCACGCTACTGCGTTGGCGGTAACTACGGTTACAAAATCTATCTGAAAATCATCGAATTTGGCATCCTGTGCCGGAATATATTGACTACTTGTTGACATTGTTTTTGATTTTAATTTTAAATAATAAATACCATTTAACCTTGGCTTTTCAGCCGTTTTTCGGGAGGGTGATACCTTAAATAAGGTGGCGAAGTATAGGCATATAAATATATATTTATCAGCAGTTTACAATTTAATACCAATAGTTCAAATAGATGCGTAAGCAAGTTGTTTGCCGCCAGCATATAACAACTTAAGCACTTGCGGTTGTTATATGGCGATAGCAAATAGCTATTTGCCGGTACGCAGTTGTTAGTTGCCGGCACCATATAGTCATTTAGCGTGCGCAAATAGGTATATGCGCGCTCGCGGTTGTTATATGGCGTGGCCAAATAGTTAGTTGCCGGCTCCAAATAGTTATATGACGTGCTCCGGTTGTTATATGGAGTGGGCAAATAGTTATCTGACGACTCCATACACTTGCTCATTTGCGTAATAAAGGCAAGGAATCCGCTATCGGACTTTGGTAATCTGGTGATATGTTTAGCGGTGGGCATCATAGCTGTTTCGCGTTACATAAGTAAGGCGAACGGCAGTTGCCTGAAAGCAAAAAGAAAAATCCGGGGGTTTTTTGGGAAAATCACCGGTTAAAATTGGAAAATCCGGGGGGGTGCCTGTTTTGAATTATGACTAAACTCATAGCCCTTTACAAGCCTCCACTCCTGCTTTATGCTATCCTTTGCACCACTAACCCTGGTGTCTCCCGGCACCGTAAATATCGCACTATGAAAAAACTGTACTTTATAGCCCTGCTTATTGGTGCCGCAACTGTTTTGTTTGCGCAAACCGCCTCCGATTATTTTATTCCTTTATGTGTGGGCAATCAAACCGTATTGCGCACCGAAGACAATCCCGGCTGGGAGGGCCGCTTAACCACTTATAGTATTATCCGCACCGATACCATTGGCGGTATTGCCTACCAGCTTAAAGAGGGTAAAGAATATACCTTCCGCAACCCCACGGTGCCTCATGCTTTTCAGTATTTCTGGCTGCGTAAAGATGTAAATGGCGAAATACTGGTGCGTGCTTATGGCAATGATTCAGATAGCCTGTCCAATGCCGTGGTGCTGACTACCGAAGGCCCCATGTTTCCGAACAGCCACCTAAGCTTAGGTTACCATGTGTCGTATATCAACGGACCTAACCAAACGTTTACCGACTCGGTCATCAGCATTAATGCCACTTTCGGCCCTTTCACCAATTGCATTCAATCGCGCGAAACCAACGACTCGGGCGGGGTGACCAAATTAATTGAAGACCGGTATTATGCCTATGGTGTGGGCGAGGTTGGGGAACACCGCATGTTTCCGGTAAACCAAACCCATACCGCTAATTTTGCATCGGCCTTTGGTACCGGCTGTATTCCGTTCGTAGATACCCTGACCACCCAAACGCTTGACACCTGTTTTAATCATTTTTTCGATTATTACCTCAGCAACCTGCAAATAGACTCGGTGAACAAAACCATTACCGTAACCTGGGTGTTTCAGGATAGCTTAGTGCAGAACCAGTTTGTGCAAACCTACAATTACCTTACTCAGGGCAACCATGTGCTGGGCTTAAGCATACAGTGCACCCGCTCGTTCGAAACCTTCTACAAACCCGTTTACATAGGCTCGCACCCATCGGGTATTACCGGGGCCGTGCCCGATGCCATAGAAGCAAAAGTGTACCCTAACCCTGCGCCTGACCAACTGAACATAAGCCTTGGCGGCTTACAGGCCGAACTGGTGCGGGTTTACGATGCACAGGGCCGCCTGCTCAGCGAAACCCCGCAACCCCTGCAAAACCGCCTGGATATAAGCCGGCTGGCTACGGGGGTTTACATAGCCGAGGTTAAAGTGCAGCAGGCCTTAATAAGATTGCGCTGGGTAAAGTTGTAGGGTTTATTGCCCTTCAGGGCTGATTAGTGATGCGCTTGAACATTTTAAGGCATCTTTCCGAAAACCGGATAGGCTCATGCTCCCAGTTGCAGCGCAGCACTATGTATTTACCATCAACTATTTTAAGCATGTAGCGCATGTTAACCATAACGCTTTGGTTAACTAGTATAAAGCCGTGCTTAAGCAAATAAGCAAAGTGCCCCAGGTTATGCCCATCGGTAAGTACGCGTTCGGGCCTGGGCTGTTGCGCCTCACCGGCAAAAAAACTGGTGGTTTTACCGCTGCCCTGCAGGTAAACAATTTCTTCGGGCAGCATGCATTCGGTTTTGCCGTTGTGCTTAACTGCAATAAGGTGCAGTGGTGGGTTGTTTGGCTCCATACAGAATTAGTTTAGTCGCTTGGATAGTTAACGAATAGTTTATTCTCGATTTTTACCGGGTAGCTAATTTAAGGCAATAAAATTTAAATTACCAAACTTTTGTTTTAATAAGATGAAGGGGTAGATTTGGGGGGAGGTAAAGATCAGCCGCTTTTCACCATGTTCCGCAGGGCATGTAGAACTGTACGATTTTTTTGTTTCAGAATTCCAGAAAGACTTTATGCTATTAAGAACTACTTGTCCATCACGAAATACATCTTCAACTTCCCTTTATTCTTGGCTTCTATTTCGCCACGGTAGGTGCAATTGAATTGGTCTTTTACCAAGCCGTAGGTAGTTTCAGAAATATTGATTTTGCCGGCTTCGCTGTTTTGCTCCATGCGGGCGGCTGTGTTTACGGTATCGCCCCAAATATCGTA
>CAIYOV010000492.1 GCA_903927935.1 uncultured Bacteroidota bacterium
CACAAACAAGTGTTAGCTGTTCATGAGCAGTTGATAACAGAACCGAAATAGATTTCGGTAAGAGAGATTACATTTGCATTAATGAATAAACCTTTACGTATCGGAATTCTGGGTGGCGGTCAATTAGGAAGAATGCTTTTGCAAACTGCTGCAAATTATCATGTTGAAACCTTTGTTCTCGAAGCAGGAAAAAATCCTCCGGCCTCTTCGCTGTGTCATTATTTTATTGAAGGTGACATAAAAGATTTCGATACTGTTTACCGGTTCGGCAAACTGGTTGATGTATTAACAATTGAAATTGAAAACGTTAACCTGGAAGCACTCTTTAAACTCGAAGAAGAAGGCTTGAACGTTTTTCCTCGACCCGGTGCTTTAAAGATTATTAAAGATAAAGGGCTGCAGAAAGAATTTTACAAACTGCATCACATTCCCACATCAGCGTTTTATCTAATCAACCGTAAGCATGAGTTGAATAGCTATTTTAGTTTTTTGCCCATGGCACAAAAACTGCGCGATGGAGGATACGATGGGAGAGGAGTGGAAATTTTGCGCGATGAAACAGACTTCAGTAAAGCATTTGATGCACCGTGTGTAATTGAAAAACTCGTTTCTATTCAAAAAGAAATTTCGGTGATGGTGGCAAAGAATGAAACCGGAGAAATAGCGGTGTATCCACCGGTAGAAATGGTTTTTGACCCCCGTTACAATCTGGTAGATTATCTTTTTTCACCGGCACAGTTAAGCGGTGAGCAAATTGAACTGGCCAAGAATATTGCAGTGGATGTAATGAACGCACTTGACAGCCCCGGAATTTTTGCCGTGGAAATGTTTTTGGATACCGAAGGGAATATTCTGGTAAACGAAACAGCACCTCGTACGCACAACAGCGGTCATCAGAGCATTGAAGGAAATTACTGCTCACAGTACGAAATGCAAATGCGCGTGTTGCAGAATCTTCCGCTGGGCGATACATCAAGTATTAAACCTTCGCTGATGCTTAACCTGATTGGCGAACCTGATTACACCGGGGCAGTAAAATACAAAGGGCTTGAAGAAGTGATGAAGATGAAAGGTGTTTACGTTCATCTTTACGGAAAACATGAAACAAAACCCGGACGAAAGATGGGGCATGTCACCATTCTGGGTAAAGATAAGAGTGAGTTATTGGAGAAGGCTGAATACATTAAGCAGAAATTAAAAGTTGTTGCATAATTGTAGTTTTACAGCAAATATTATTCTATGAGTAAACCGCAGGTTGGAATTATTATGGGCAGCGAAAGCGATTTAAAAATAATGCAGGATGCTGCTGAAGTGCTTGGTCATTTAGGTGTTGAATTTGAATTGACGGTTGTTTCGGCACACCGCACACCGGAGCGTATGATGGATTATGCACAGGCAGCAAAGGGGCGCGGGCTTAACGTAATTATAGCCGGTGCAGGCGGAGCTGCGCATCTTCCCGGTATGGTAGCTTCGGTAACAACCTTACCGGTTATTGGTGTTCCTATTAAATCATCTAATTCTATTGATGGATGGGACTCGATTCTCTCTATTCTTCAAATGCCATCCGGTGTTCCGGTAGCTACGGTGGCGTTGAACGGTGCAAAGAATGCGGGTATTCTTGCCGCTCAAATTGTTGGCACATTTAATGAAACTGTTGCAGCAAAACTTGTTACGTTTAAGCAAGAGTTAAAAGAGAAAGTAGATACATCCATCCGTGAAATAAGAATTGCAGGATTCAGAAACGATTTTGACGATAAATAATACGCCATGGAAGAGAAATTTAAGATTGCTTTATTGATTGATGGAGAAAACGCTTCTCCTAAAATGCTGGAAGCAATCATCGAAGAAGTTTCCAAGAACGGCATCATCACTATCCGGAGAATTTATGGCGATTGGACACAGCAGATAATGAATAGCTGGAAAGAAAGTGTAAACGTAAATGCCATTCAACCTATACAGCAATTTACTTACACGCAAGGAAAAAACTCATCCGACAGCGCGTTGATTATTGATGCGATGGATATTTTGAATGATAAATTGGTGAACGGTTTTTGCATTGTTTCGAGCGATAGCGATTATACCCGCTTAGCTACTCGTATTCGTGAAGATGGTTTATTGGTGATTGGTGTAGGAGAGGAGAAAACACCAAAAGCATTTGTGAAGTCGTGCGACTTATTTGTGCATGTAGAAAATCTTGTTCCCGCAAAAACTGCTGAGGATAACCGTAAGAATGCAAAGAAGGTAGATACGAAAACCCTAAACCTTCTTAAGAGGGCATACGAAATGGCGGAACAGGATAACGGTCCTACTCACGTAACACAACTGGTTCAAAGTTTAAGAAAGATTGAGCCTGATTTTGACCCGAGAACGTATGGCTTTAAAACGTTTCCTAAGTTTTTCGCTTCACTGAATGAATTTACTGTTACTAAAGACGGGTTGCAGATCAGCATGAAATAACATAGCGTTTTTACTTCGCCCGATATTTTGGTAAATAGTGTCCCCCGTTTACTTTTTTATTTTCGTCCCCTCAATATCTTATTATGCGTAAGCAACTTGTTTTTGCTTTTATAGCGTTCAGTTTTCTTCTTTCCGCCTGTTCGTGTGCTAAACTTCCTGTTGATCCTGCTTTCAGAGGATTAGAAGTTCATCACCCTGGCGATACGGCTCTGTTTGCCATTATTGGTGATTACGGACAGGACAGCCCCAAAGAAGAAGAGGTGGCACAAATGGTAAAAGGTTGGAATCCCGAATTTGTGGTAACCGTAGGCGACAATAACTATCCATTGGGTAGTGCAGGAACTATTGTAAACAACGTGGGCAAGCACTACGGCAACTTTATATATAACCCCGATGCTCCTGCCGACCGGGTATGCACCGGTAGAGCAGCCGAAGAGAAGGTGAACAGGTTTTTCCCTGCACCCGGCAACCACGATAATTATTCTGTGCCTGCTATTAAACCTTATCTGGATTATTTTACCCTGCCCGGTGACGAGCGCAACTACGATTTTATCTGGGGACCGGTTCATTTTTTCTCACTCAATACCGGTACCGGAGGAAGCATAGCATCAGAAACTAAGGACTGGATGAAAGATAAATTGGCTCAAAGCGGAAAGCCGTTCAAGCTTGTTTTCCTGCATCATCCTCCTTTTTCACCCGGACCTCACGGCAGTGCCGGTGGAACCCAGTTGCCTTATAAAGACTGGGGAGTGGATGCTGTATTAGCCGGCCACGAACATTTTTATTCGCGCATAATAGACAACACTTCTCCTAAAACTGCTTATATGATTATAGGCAACAGCGGAAACGAAAACCTTTACAGCTGTAATGCCAACCCGCTTGATGCCAACCGTTTTACAGTGGCGATGTGCGATAACAGCCACTTCGGTGCAATCAAAGTTATAGCAACTACAACCAAATTAGTGTTTGAATATTTTACTGTAGATGACCTCGCTCATCCAAAAGATGTTTACGAGATAAATAAATAACTATCACTTATGATTATTAATGCCAGTATTCAGGTTATCCCTCTTATTAACAGAGAAATTGCTTTACCTATTGTAGATAAGGCCATTGCGCTTATTCAGCAATCGGGGTTAACCTATACCGTAGGTGCTTTTGAAACTACTATTGAAGGCGAATATGAACCGGTTCAGCAACTAATTAGGCAAATCGAAGACTTCTGCTATTCACAGAAAGAAGTTCAGTTTCTGGTTTATAAAAAACTACATGCATTTGGCGGAGGCGATATTTTTGCCGAAAGCAAGACAGGGAAATTCAAACATTAATTGCGCAATAAAAAAGGCGACTATCAGTGCTCTGCTGAGTGGTAGAATGAAGCAAGTCCGTGGATGCCTCTCATAGCTGAGTAGAGGAATAAAGGAACTGATTTATTGCCCTACCTTGCAGTGATAGGGAATCAACCATCTCTTTTACTGCCCTGCTTTGCTGAGTAGTGGAATGAAACAAGTCCGTGGATGCCTCTCATAGCTGAGTAGAGGAATAAAGGAACTTATTTAATGCCCTTCCTTGCTGGGATAGGGAATCAACCATCTCTTTTACTGCCCTGCTCTGCTGAGTAGTGGAATGAAACAAGTCCGTGGATGCCTCTAATAGCTGAGTAGAGGAATAAAGCAATTGTTTTAATGCCCTGCCTTGCAGTGATAGGGAATCAACCACCTGTTTTACTGTCATGCTCTGCTGAGTAATGGGATGGAACAAGTTCTTGAAGGGCTCTCTTTGCTGCAATGCGGTCTGAATAGATTGGTTTGCTTCATCTTGTCGCTGGGAAGGGAGTAAACGGAGTTTCTTGAGAGTCTGTCTTTGCGAAGCAGGCAATATCCAAAAATGTTTGGAGGTGTATTTCTGCACCATATGCAAATCTGCTATTTGTTCTTTACCACTTCTTTAACTGGATTTGAAACCTACGAATGCCGATATTTTTAGCGCGTGTAAATCCTGCTTAGCTATTCAATTATTCTCTCTTCATTACATTTGGTTACAAATAAAAATCTAAACCAGTTTGCATCAGCATAAAAGGAATCTAATATGAAAAAAAGCCTTACTACTTCCATACGGAGCTTTGTTATACATACAAAGCGTAAACGATTATGGTGAGTTAGAGGCGGTTTATATTTACCCTAACGGCAAAACCTTTTCTCGCGAAAACAGAATCGACACTATTTTGTAAATAAAAACCGCTTCTCCTATGAGAAGCGGTTGTAATAAGTAACGAGGGGGGAGTTCTCTTAATATTCTCTAAAGATTCAAGGATTGAAATTTTGTTCAATCCTTGTGCAGATTCAAATGAATCTACGCGACATTTCTATCGAATAATATTAATGGTTCCGGTTTCGTTTTTAGTAGTGCCATCGTAAAAGGTTATTCTCATTTTGTAGATATAGGTATCACTAGGCGATTGTTTTCCATCAACATTCCCATCCCAGCCATTCTGCCCTGTAATCCCGTTTGGCTGAGTTGGATTGTAATAAATCTTTTGTCCCCAGCGGTTAAAGACGCTTACATCCAAAGTGGTTGCTCCTAAAATATCAAATTCCAAACGATCGTTTAAGTTGTCTCCGTTAGGAGTGAAAGCTGTGGGTATAAATTGCGAATAATGATCATTTACAATTACTGTAATTGTGTCAGATGCCATACACGAGTCCGCGTTCATTATTGTAACCATAAACGTAGTTGTTGTTCTTGGGTGAACATAAGGGGCTGAACAAACATTTGGGTCACTGCAATTGATGAAGTTGAATAAAGAGTCTGGGTTCCAGAAATAACCAATGATAGGTGAAGTAGAAGTTCCGGTTGCCACTAGTTGAGTTTCCATACCTGTAAGAATTACCTGCTGGGTTACACCGAGGTCGACAGATATCGGACCCGGAGATGAATTCTGAAATGAGGCAATACCTTTGCAGCCATTGATGTCTTCAGCAACAACAGAATAATTACCAGGTCCTAATCCAACAAATGTGTCCGAAACTTGTGAAAGGTTATTGAGTGTGTAAATAAAAGGTGAAACACCTCCGGTTACATTTACTATCACCATTCCTGTTGAAGTATTATAACATTTCGGGTTGTATGTATCTAACGTTAATTCTACTTTGCTTGGTTGAGTCAAAGTTTTAGTGGTAGTGACAGTACAACTATTAGCATCCGTAACATTTACTACATAATTACCAGCTGATAGACCGGTGATTTCTTCAGAATTTTGGGGAGGTGTAGTATTCCATGTATAAGTGTATGGCGCAAGCCCCTGATCAGCATCAACTGAAATGGCTCCGTTCGAACTTCCGAAGCAACTAGGCAACTGTGTAAAAAAATGCAGAAGTATGGGCAGTGGTTGGGTGACTGAGAAGAGGGAAGTATTCTGGCATCCTATCAAATCAGTTACTGTAACTGTATAATTTCCTGCAACGAGAGTACTCACATCCTGAGTTGTAGCACCGCTGGTCCATGCATATAAATATGTTGGGGTGCCGCCGGATACTGAAACATCTACAGCGCCTGTCGCTGTACCAAAGCAGTGAGCATTAGTTACTGTGCCGGCAATTTGAATTTCTGTCGGCTGAGTAATATCAATACTGTCGAAAGTATGACAGTTGTTAGAATCGGTAAGTAACAGCACATAATGCCCGGCAGTTACTCCCACTCTTACCGAATCAGTAGCAAAATCATCCCATACATATTCGTAAGGTCTAGAACCGCCTGAAGGCAATGAAGTAAGTGTTCCTGTGGCACTGCCAAAGCAGGTAGCATTGGTTCCTGCTATATTAACCGTTAACGGTAGAGGTTCTGTTACAAGGTATAATGAAACCACTGAACATCCGTGAAAGTCTGTCACTGTTACAAAATAGCTTGGACCGCTAAGGTTACCAATATCTTCAGTTGACTGACCTGTTGACCACAGATAACTGTAAGGTAAGGTTCCTCCGTAACCTGTGATATCAACGAAACCGTCACTAAGACCAAAACAGGTTACATTTTTTGTAAAGCCCGAAGTAAACAATGCACCGGGTTCTGTAATTACAAATGAATCAACCATTACGCAAGTGTGGGCATCGGTAATAGTGATGGTATAAACCCCCGCACCAATATTGGAAATGTCTTCGGTTAGTGCTCCGGTGCTCCATGCAAAACTATAGTTCGGTGTTCCACCGGTAGCTATTAAATCGATAGATCCATTGGTCTCGCTAAAGCATAAAGGATTATGTGTAACAACATTCGTACTAATGTTAGAAGGATTAATGATAACTGTAGAAATAGAAGCAGTGCAGTTGTGGTTATCGGTTACCGTTACGGTATAATTTGCTCCTGCAAGATTTGAAAGATCTTCAACGATTGCACCGTTACTCCAGTTGTAATGGTAAGTCGGGTCACCACCTGCCACTGTTAAATCAATAGCCCCGTTATTAGCATTAAAACAATTGATTTGAGTAACTGCGGTTGAAAGGACAAGCGGAGATGGTTCCTGAATAATTACCGAATCGCGATGCGTACATCCGCTGGCATCAGTAATAACTACAAAATAAATCCCTCCTCCAAGGTTCGCAACATCCTCACTGATTTGGAAATTAGACCAGAAGTATGAATAGGGAGTAATGCCACCGCTCACAGTCAAGTCAGCAGAACCGCTATTAGAAGCATGGCATAGAACATTTACCCCAACAATGGATGAAGTAATAGGAGCAGGTGAGTTAATGGTATACGATGCTGTAGTAACACACGCATGCGCATCGGTTACTGTTAAGGAATAATTGCCCGCAGTAAGATACTGAATGTCTTCAGTATTTGCTCCGTTACTCCAAACAAAAGTATAGGAAGGCGTTCCTCCGGTCACAGTTGTATTTATCAGGGCATCATTGCCACCAAAACAATGAACATTCGTTGCAGTACCGGTCAGTATTAACTGACCTGATTGGGTTATTGTAGCAGAGGTTGCAGCTGTACAGTTATTTACATCTTTTACGGTTACCGAATAAGTGCCTGCTATAACGTTAGTCAAATTCTGTGTATTAGCACCGTTGCTCCAGGTAAAGTCGAAAGTACTTGTACCACCGGTTGCTGTTAAGTTTATAATCCCTGTTGCATTTCCGTTACAAAGAACATTTGTTACAGAAGTGCTGAGAATAATTGCGCTTGGTTCAGCAATATTTGCACTTGCTACACTGGAGCATCCGTTCACATCATGAACAACAACTGTATACATGCCACTTCCAAGGTTATTTATATTCTGAGTGGTTGCTCCATTGGTCCATACATAGTTGTAAGGAGAAACTCCACCGGCTACGGTTAAGGTTACATGGCCATTATTCATCCCATGGCAAGTTACATTCGTTCCGGTAGCTGTTGCTGACAATGCGGAAGGTTCAGTGACTGTAAATGTAGCTGTTAATGTGCAGCTGTTTGCATCTGTCACTGTTACTCCATAAGCGTTTCCGCTCAATCCGTTTATATCTTCAGTAGTTGCCAAGTTGCTCCATACAAATGAATATGGGAATACGCCCCCCTGAACTGTGATATCTATCGAGCCGTTCGCTCCACCTGCACAACCTACATTAGTAGTTGTTGCATTCAATACCATTCCTGCCGGTTGGGTAACAGTTGCACTCGTTATTGCTGTGCAGTTGTTGCCGTCTGTTACGGTTACACTATATGTGCTTGCTGTTAATCCGCTTACATCCTGTGATGTTGCCCCACCGGTCCATACATAGGTATAGCTGCCTGAACCTCCACTCACTGTCAGGTCAATGGCTCCTGTACTTGCTCCGTGACACTGAACATTTGTTACCACTGTGCTTAAATTAAGTGCAAGAAGTTCAGTGATAATTATTGAGTCTCTCTTCTCACAGGCGTTCGCATCTTTGATAATTACAAAGTATTGTCCTCCGCTTATGTTCGTTAAATCTTGTGTAGACTGGAAGTTACTCCATAAATAAGTATACGGTGCCGTGCCTCCCCCTACTGTTAAGTTAGCCGCTCCATTGCTAGCTCCGTGACAGGTTACATTTGTTCCAACAATCGATGAGGTGATGGCTGAAGGCTCACTGATAATATAGGTTGCAGTAAGTGAACATACGTTGGCATCTGTTACCGTTACTCCATAGTTATTTCCGCTCAATCCATTTATATCTTCTGTAGTGGTTCCATTGCTCCAAACAAAGCTGTATGGGAAGACTCCTCCCTGAACAGTGATATCGACTGACCCGTTTGCGCCTCCCGAACATCCTACGTTTGTAGCGGTTGCATTAAGCACTAAGCCTGCCGGTTGGGTAATCGTTGCACCGGTGCTTGCTGTACAGCTGTTGCCGTCTGTTACTGTCACACTATAAGTGCCTGCAGATAATCCGGTAATATCTTGTGTTGTTGCTCCACCGGTCCAGCTATAGGTATAAGTGCCCGAGCCGCTTGTTACCGACAAATCTATTGCACCGGTTGCCGCTCCATGACATAATACATTCGTTACTGTTGTTGATAATGCCAATGCTGCCGGTTCTGTAATTAAGATAGAATCTCTCTTTTCACATGCGTTCGCATCTTTGATAATTACAAAGTATTGCCCTCCGCCTATGTTCGTTAAATCTTGTGTGGATTGAAAGTTACTCCATAGATAGGTATATGGTGCCGAACCTCCGCCTACGGTTAAGTTAGCCGCTCCATTGCTCGCTCCGTGACAAGTAACGTTAGTCCCTACCACTGAACTGGTAATTACACCAGGTTCTGTAATAGTGAATGACTGAACGATGGTACAGTTGTTTGCATCTTTCACCGTCACAGCATAAATGCCTGCGATTAATCCGTTTACATTTTCTGTTGTTGCACCGTTGCTCCACAAATAAGAATACGGAAATACGCCTCCGTTTACAGTTATAGCAATCGAACCGTTTGCCCCTCCTGCACAGCCTGCATTCGTTGTAGTTGCATTTAGTACTAACCCTGCCGGTTGAGTAACATTAGCACTAATTGTTGCGGAGCAGTTACCATCTGTTACTGTTACGCTATAACTGCCCACTGCCAGGTTGCTTAAATCCTGAGTGGTCGCTCCACCTGTCCAGCTATAAGAATAACTTCCGGTTCCACCGGTTACTGTTAAATCAATAGCACCGGTAGAGTTTCCATTGCACAGAACATTTGTAACAACTGTTGACAGAGCTAAGCCATTTGATGGAGTAACTATTGAAGTATTTGACGTTGCACAGCCATGTGCGTCTGTAATTACCACGATGTAATTTCCTGTTGTAATTCCACTCAAATCCTGAACTGTTGAACCATTGTTCCATAAATAGGAATATGGGGAGGATCCTCCATTTACGCTTAGATCAATGGAGCTAGTACAAGTTAAATTAGTAACCACTGCACTTGATGTAAGAAGCAACGGTTCGGCAATGTTTTGCGAAATGTTTTGCTGACATCCGTTATTATCAGTAACCGTTACTGAGTAGGTGTTTACTTTCAGGTTTAAAACATCTTCAGTCGCTGCACCATTACTCCAGGAAAAATTATATGGTGGAACACCACCACTTACCGTAATATCTATAGAACCTGAAGAATCATTAAAACATTTCAAATCGTGATAAGAAGCAATATTTAAAAAAAGAGGAAGTGGCTGAGAAATTGTAGCCCCCACCGAAGCTGAACATCCTTTTGAATCGGTAATGGCTACGTTATAGGTTCCTGATGTAAGACCGGTAATATCTTCTGTAGTTGTACCATTGCTCCAAAGGAAACTATAGCCGGGATTGCCACCGGTAACGGTAATAGCAATAGAACCGGTTGAGCCACCGCTGCATAAGATATTGCCTACAGCATCAAGTTGGGCTTGTAAAATACTAGGTTGTGTAATAGTTACAGGTACAAATGCGGTACAGCCCTTTGAGTCGCGAATAAATACAATATAGTTGCCCGAAGCTAATCCGACAAATGTAGAAGATGGCTGAAAAATTACCCCGTTGATAGAATAGGTATACGGACTAACGCCAAACTGAGTTAATTGGACTGTTACGGAACCGTCAACTCCTCCAAAACACGAAACAGGGGTTTGTGATTGAATGGACCCGGCAATACCGTAAGTATCATTAATAGTAACTGTTGAACTTGAAGTACAACCGTTTGCATCAGTGACCAATACCACGTACGTCCCACTCGATAAGCCACTGAATACATTCCCCGGTTGAGATGATCCTCCGTTTAACGAATAAGAGTATGGTGCTAACCCACCGGATGTTGTAACTGTAATACTTCCATCAAATACGTTGGCACAACTTGCGTCAACAACGGTTGTTGTATGACTAAGTGCTAGTGGTTGACCAACAACAACCGGATTGAGAGAATATGTTTTTGAGCAGGTCTGCACATCCTTCACAATAACATTGTATGAACCTATTGCTAAATTGTTGAAGACATTAGACGATTGAAAATTAATACCATTATCAATTGAATAAGATAACGGAGGGGTTCCGCTGGTTGCAGTTATTGTGATTGACCCTGTGCTTCCTCCGAAACACAATACGTTGGTACGGACTACTGAATTTATATCAGGAAGCGGAGTCACTGTAATTACCACATTGCTTGTTGCCGATTGGCAAGGCCCAACTCCATCTGGGTCATTTGTAGTTAATGTCAACGTAACATCACCCGAAACGATTGAAGGCGTATAGGTGGATGTAAGCGAGTTTATGTTCGAAAATGCTCCTGTAAGTGCTGTCCAGGTTGAACTACTGGCACTGCCACCTGTATTTCCTGCTAAAGTTACGGCTCCACCTTGACACACAGTTTGTGGCGTCCCAGCATAAGCAGTTGCAACCGGATTCACGGTTATAACTACCGTGCTGGTTGCTGCAGAACATGGTCCGACTCCATCAGGATCGTTAGTGGTTAATGTTAAAGTTATTGTGCCCGATGTAATCGATGGCGTATAAGTTGAACCAAGTGAATTTATATCTGAGAAAGAACCGCTTGCTGCACTCCAAGTTGAACCGCTCGCGCCTCCTGCTATGCTTCCCGATAATGTTATCGTTCCCCCCTGACATATAGTTTGCGCGACACCTGCGTTCGCGGTTGCTGCTAAATTTACAGTGATTACTACAATACTGTTTGCGGCTGAGCATGGACCGGCTCCGTCCGGATCATTGGTGGTTAAAGTTAAACTTACCGTGCCTGATGAAATTGAAGGTGTATAGGTAGATGTTAGTGATGATGCGTTTGAAAAACTTCCTGTGCCTGAGCTCCAGGTTGAATTGCTCGCGCTGCCTCCTAAGTTTCCGGCCAAAGTTATTGTGCCTCCTCCGCAAACTGTTTGTGGTAACCCGGCACTTGCTGTTGCAGCCGGATTAACTGTTATAACCACAGTGCTGGTTGCCGCTGAGCATGGACCGGCTCCGTCCGGATCGTTGGTGGTTAAAGTTAATGTTACGGTGCCCGATGAAATTGAAGGTGTGTAAGTAGAGTTAAGCAGTGTTGTATTCGAAAAACTACCGCTTGGTGCGCTCCACGTTGAAGAGATGGCACCGCCACCAATACTTCCAGCTAAGGTAACCGCTCCACCCTGGCATACCGTTTGAGGAAATCCGGCATTTGCTGTAGCTGCTGAGGTTACGTTAATAACTACATTGCTGGTTGCAGCTGTACATGAACCGGCTCCATCAGGATCGTTGGTTGTTAAAGTTAATGTTACTGTGCCCGATGAAATTGAAGGTGTATAGGTAGAACTTAATAAAGTGGCATCTGAAAAAATTCCTGATCCAGCACTCCATGTCGAACTGCTGGCGCTTCCTCCTATACTTCCTGCTAAAGTTATTGTTCCTCCAAAGCAAATACTTTGTGCTGTTCCTGCGTTGGCAGTAGCAGCCGGGTTCACTGTAATGACCACTGTGCTGGTTGCTGCTGAACATGGTCCAGCTCCATCAGGATCATCGGTGGTTAAAGTTAAGGTTACAGTACCTGATGTAATGGAAGGTGTATAAGTAGAGGTAAGTGAAGCTGTATTCGAAAAACCTCCGCTTGGTGCACTCCACGTTGAGCTTGTAGCACTACCTCCTATAGTACCTGCCAAAGTTATAGATCCACCCTGACAAACTGTTTGTGCAGTTCCAGCATTAGCAGTAGGCACTGACCCAATAACTGCTGTTACAGTATTACTTTGTAAACTTGTGCAACTTGCTACACCTAATTGTTTAACCCAAAAAGAGCCAGCGCCAACCGTACGTGGGCTAGCGGCAGTAGACCCGTCACTCCATAAAAGTGTGGCTCCCGAAACAAGACCACTAGCCGTAAGTACCGGACTGCCACAACTATTAGTTACAACCAATGTTGGGGGTGCCGGAGCCATTCGCACATAATCTGTAGATGGAGTGCCCTGATTATTGCAGAGATCGTAAGGATACCAGGAATAATACCTGAAAGTATTTGGGCTTGGCACATCTCCATTGGCAGAAGTGACTGATACTGCTGAATTAGTAATAGATGCCGGAGTTACCCAAACTGAACATCCGCCAGCGTCATCTAAACTTCTGCAAAGTTCATACCCTTGCATTCCTGAGCCCAAAACAGGGTCAGTTGCCCCCCCCGGTGCATTAATGGTAAAATCACCTGTTACACAATGGTCACCAACCCATGCAGGGCTTACAGTTGGGGAACTAGGAGTGCTTGGACCGGTTACATCTTTTTCAAAAGTAGGGTTAAAAGCATTATAAATTCTTCCCCACTCTGTTTGGAAGACATATCCGTTATTGCCGCTATGCTGTGAGTAGAACATGTAATTTATCCCGACATAATTGCCTGAACCTAAAGAGCCGAGGGTGTTACAAGTTTGATAAGGGCATTGTGCCTGTTCCGTATTGTTAGCAAAATATCCGTTAGTCCACCCGCTACCACCGTCAGTTTCAACAAGTACGTTCACAGAAAAAGTAGTATTCGCAGGTATTTTCAAATAATATTTAGTTCCGTTGAGGGCCCATAGGCCGGCTCCGGTAGCTGTAATTTTAAAACGGGTCGATACAATAAAGGCATTGTAATTCATTCCTCCATCATAAAAAGCGACATAGGTGTTACCATTAAACACCAGCTGAGTTCCTCCTATACCACTGGCATAAGCTGGTTGAACTGGTACATTGTTGGGGGATGAATAAGGATTGCCCCCATTGTTTCTTCCCGAGCAACCAATGCTGGGCGTTGCTGAACCTATAGTGCTGGCATCAATAACAAAAAAAGAACCTCCGCATGCAGGAGTGTTATTAGTAGTATATGTATACGTTAAGCCTGAATAGGTATTGACGTGACCTGGTATCGTTAAAAAACCGCTGCTGGTGTTGCTCATCCCTATATCAGACACATCAGGGATAGCGCTTCCGTTACCCGAAGGGGGATTAGAACCGCCCGTATACCAACAGTTTTTTTTACCGGTAGTAATATATCCGTTAGCATCGTAACTGGTAATTCCGGCTGTTGCAGCAGAGCCGGGCAAGCTAACGTTTACAGCGGCACATTGAGATTTCACCTGAGAGGGTGTAATCAACAGCGTAAGAAATGTAATAAAAAGAAAAATATTAAAAGCATCAACAATGTATTTCTCTTTAAACTTCTTTAGGTATAGATTGTTCATTATCCTATATTTTAGAATTAAATTGATGTGGTTTCTAAATAGTTCATGATAGTTAGTATTCCAGGTTCCGGTTCAAGGCAACATAATCCTACTTAATTTTTGCTTAGAATAACCGGATGTATTTCGTCTGTGTGTCGGTGTAAAAGTAACTCATCTTCGCGAATGCGCAAATCTTTATTGTTTTAAATTGCCTCTATTCAATCGTTTCCTAAAGTGGTATTTAATATTTTACTTTTGAAAGTTGAAGATGGTAATCGGACTATGTGAAAAAGAAATTTCTAAAATTATTTCGGACGGATTGAACGATAGATGACATTAGTAATTTACAAAACTGTTTAATAATGAAATCCTTACTCTTTTTATTGCTTTTCATCACCTGTTTTTATACTCAAACCGTTTCAGGTCAGCAATGGAACAGTTATCATCCTTATTTGCTTTTTGATATTAATGCAGTTGATATTCTTAAACCCGGTTACATAGTATTAGGAGGCGGAAAAGTGAGCAATGATTCTGTTCAAGTAATGTTTGTATCACAGAACTATGGGGCTACTTGGAATGAGAATCCCGGTGACGGTTTAATGAGTTGCAATAAATCAATTACGTTTTCTGACAGCGTAAATGGATTTGGAGTTGGTTACGAAGGGCGTATAATAAAAACAGCAGATGGAGGAATGAATTGGGGGAATGCCGTTTTTCCAATAGCCCGGGATTTCAATAAGGTAGTAAATGCTTCACCTATTTTATATTATGCTGTTGGTGGCAGTAAGACAAATAGTTCAATGCAGACGATTTTGAAAACCACTAATTTTGGGACATTATGGAGTGTTATCTATGATAACCCTGGACCCTGCCTAAATTCAGTTTATTTCATTACCACACAAAAAGGATTTGCTGTTGGTGATAGCGGGGTAATTCTTGCCACCACTAACGGAGGAGGAACATGGAACACAATTACTGCGCCTATTCAAAGAGATTTTAATGCTATTACTTTTATAAATGCCGATACGGGATTTATAGTAGGCGGAAGCCAGACTGGGGTTAATCGCAGAACTATTCTTCAAACAGTTGACGGTGGGGCTAACTGGCTTTTGTTATCTGATACCATTGGAGGTATTCTCTACGATATATCTTTTGCTGATGCTGATCAAGGTTATTTGGTAGGTGACAGTGCCTCTTTGCTGGAAACTACAGATGGCGGGCTAAACTGGACACCACAGCAAATAAGCGGAACCTTAGCCGGTAATGAAGAATTCAGAGCCGTAAAGTTTTATGATAGAAATTTTGGAGTTATAGGGGGAAAAGGCGGGGTGCTTTATGTTTATACAGGCTGGCCTATTGGTTTATTTACTTTAGGCGCAAAGGTTATAGATTCAACCCATGCCGATGTTTATGCAAGTGTGAATACACATGGATTGCCAGGGGCCGTTAACTTTGTCTATTCAACCGACTCAACTTTTGCAAGTTTCTCAACTGCCAATCAGAGTGTAAGTTCAGATACTTTTTTCCCCACTTCATCGCGGCTTTTTGGGCTTATCCCAAATACATGGTACTATTATTTTGTGTCAATTGGCAGTAAGACTGGAGACACACTCCGTTTTTATACCGGTTCCTCTTACCCTGTTTTTAAAACAATAGCAGGAGATGTGGTAGACAGTTCTACCCTGAGACTAAGGGGAAATATTCATGGAATTGCATCGGTAAACAATATAAAGTTTGAATATGGCACCTCGCCATTTTTAGGCAATGTAATTGCAGCCTCACAGGTTACCATTAGTGATACCTCAGATTATCCGATAACAGCATTGCTCAGCTCTGTTCAACCCCACACTATTTATTATTATCGGTTAATAGGGGAAATAACAGGAGATACCGTTTATGGCGATATTTATTTTACCGGTAATCCATTTCATGTTCTGGAGACTTTGCCGGTAAGTAATTTAGGCGATTCTACAGCAACGCTAAATGGTGTTGAGCAAGGGATCCAGAGTCAGGTAAAGTTAAATTTCGAATACGGGTTAGCACAGGGACCTACTTTCGAAACTAATCCAGCTACCTTTTTAAATAGCGACAGTATCCATTATATTTCGTATTTACTTGTCGGGCTACAGCCGGGCAAGCTGTATTATTACAGACTTAAAGCCCGATCAGGTATTGGCATCAATTACGGAAAATTATTGGTTTTTTATACAGGAGGTTCCAAAGATTCTCTTATTAAAACACTGCCCGCACAACTTGTTACCACCAGCTCGGCTATGCTTGAAGGAGTGGTGAATCATTTTCCCGAAGGAGCAGCTTTAAGCTTTGAGTATGGGAATGACAGCAGTCTGACAAATTCAATAATTGCTTCACCGCCCACTATTAACGATTCACTTTTCCATAATGTAAGTGCATTGCTTAGCGGGGTACCTTCAAATATGTTGTATTACTACCGGTTAAAAACTGTTACGAATAATGGTGATGAAATTTACGGAGATATCAGATCTGTTTATATAGGCAATAATGAAATACCTAACTGGGATTTTCAAAATTGGACACAGCAGACCTATTCTGTACCTGCAGGTTGGAACATAGCTACTAAAGATTTTAGTCGCGTACCAGGACATTCGGGCAATTACGCTATTAATCTTCACGGAATAAATTTGGCTATTTTGGGATTTCCATCAGATGATAAAGACCATGGCCAGGGGTTGAAACTTTTGGGAGGTGCGCCTTTTACAGGCCGACCGGATTCGTTAAGTTTTTACGTTAAAGGCTCTTTGGTGTCGGGCGATTCTGCAGCTGTTGTGCTTTTTTTACATCAAGGCAATACTAATGTTGCGAAAAATATTTTCAAGATAGGGGTGAATACGGGTGGAGCCTTCCAAAGGGTTTCTTTGCCTATCACTTACCAGTCAGCTTTAATGCCCGATAGTCTTGTATTAGGAATTACAACGATTAATCCTGACTATCCGACTCTAGGTAACCAAAATAATAGCATAACTGTGGATGATTTTTCATTTATCCCTGCCACAGCAACCGTATATAATGGCAATTTCGAAACATGGTTCGATCACACTTTCGACCTTCCGGATAGCTGGTATTCTCCCACATTCATAAGTCTCGACTCTGTCAATGCCTCATCTATTCCCATGGTTTCAAAAACAGTATTTTATCCGCCTTACGACTATGCCGCTGAGGTGCGAACTATGGATTTAAACAACTTAGGTTTGCTAGGTGGTAATTTAGGTTTAAAGTTATATCCTCTTTATGGTGATGCAGCACCGTCATTTGCAGTTAATATTCAACATCAAACCCTTAATGGATTTTATCAGGCATATCCGGTTCATGGAGATACCATGGGAATAGAAATTATTATGTATTACCAAGGTCTGCAGGTTGGCAATGGGAGGTTAAGTATTACTGATTCTGTAAGTCAGTTCAGCCAATTTGAAATTCCAATTAATTACTTTATCGACACTGCAGGTAGTGGAGTACATATACCTGATAGTGCTTGTATTGAGATTAGAAGTTATTCAAGTGAGACCAATAAGGCAAGAGGACTTTCGAAATTGGTAGTGGACAAACTTAGGTTTGATGGATTTGTAGATGATATTGGTGCTGACCACCCTGTTGTATCACATTTTGATGAAAGTGGAATAAAAATATATCCCAATCCTTCCAACAATTTAATGATACTTGAAATAGCGGAAGTAACCGAGAATGAAAGCACTGTTCAGATAAATAATTTAAACGGTCAAGTGCAGAAAGAATTTAGAATGCGGGCCGGTGAAGAAAAAACTTCTTTCAGTGTTACGGATATGGAAACCGGATTCTATTTACTGCATTGGATAAATGGAAATAAGGTAGTCAACAAAAAAATTATCGTTGTAAAATAACTCCATGTCTTTATCGTAACGCTTGATTTTAATTGTTAGATAATATTGTTTACGGCTAAATGCAGCCGTGGAGTTTTTCACAAAACCCGAAAAATTATTTTACACTTTTTTGCAATTGGGTATTGCTCCCAGCTGAGAGGTTGATGCCCGGAACTCGTTGGATAGCTATCTCCGCTGAGCAGGCAATGCCTGGAACCCGTTGGATGCCTGTCTCAACTGAGAAGGCAGTGGCTGGAGTCCGTTGGATATCTATCTCTGCTGCGCAGGCTATGTCTGGAACCCGTTGGATACCTGTCGCAACTGAGAAGGCGGTGGCTGGAGTCCGTTGGATAGCTATCTCTGCTGCGCAGGCAATGTCTGGAACCCTTTGGATGCCTGTCTCAACTGAGAAAGCAGTGGCTGGAGTCCGTTTGGTAGCTATCTCTGCTGCGCAGGCAATGCCTGGAACTCTTTGGGTAGCTATCTCCGCTGCACAGCTATGCATACAAATGTTTTCATGCCCTGCTCTGCTGAGCAGGCTTAAGTTAAACTTCTATAATTATAACGTGGTATTTCCTCGCACAGAGTTTCTGATGTAAGCATCAAATCCTTTCTCTATGAAAAGGATATATTTTTTAATTAATAACTGCTTAAGATAACACGAATTAGGGAAGCCTTTTTAAAATTTCTTCAAGAAATTCCCTCAAAAAATCTTGCTCAAAAAGCGCATCAGCATCATCGCAGTAGTTGATGCTCATCATTTCCGTTCGCAAAATGAGCAAATATGTTTGCCCCGCATTAGTTCAATGTTAGAAAAGAAATTTAAAAAATAACTTATGTGTAACCTACTTACTTTCCTAAGAAACAAATCGAATTTAATCGTTGTTTCAGTAATTCTCTTTTGCATTCTGACTCCGAAAATCTATGCACAGTCAGATAAAAAAGAAATATTAAGCACCAGGGTTCAACAAGCAATAGAAGCCTCGCAAAACTCCATTACTTTTATTGAGAATAAAGGTCAATGGCCGGTTCATGTGCTTTTCCGTGCCGATGTTCCGGGTGGTCAAATGCTGGCAACACCGGAAGGTATGTTGGTAGGGAAATATGACCCGAAAAGTCTTGACGCTATTTCGAAGTATGACGCTCAGGCAGAAGAAATTCAGAAAAATTTAAAGCAGGGTAGTACTGTCGCAGAAAAGTTAGGACCGGCTCCACTATTGAAAGGTCATGGATGGAGATTTAATTTTGCAGGAGGTAGCCTCGCCAATCCGCAAACGATTTCTAAAATCGGAGAGAGTAGCGATTATTTCAACTACTTTATAGGGGACCCCTCTACTCATGCTACCAATGTTCATGGATATAACGAATTAGTATATAAGAACATATATCAAAGGGTAGATGTTCGCTACTATACTTCCGCAGCCGGAGATTTGGAAAATGACATTGTAGTACATCCCGGTGCCGATTCTAAACTATTGAAAATACAAATTGATGGTATAGAAATTTTAAAACAAAATGAGAATGGTGATTTGATTTTGCCAACCACCGTAGGTGATATAGAACTGCCAAGTCCTGTAAGTTATTTGAGAGACGAAAAGGGTAATACTTTTAAAATCAATATTAAGTATCAACTGTCCGGAAGAAACACACTCTCTTTCATTATTCCGGAGTACGATAAAAGTAAAACGCTTGTGATAGACCCAATTGTAATGCGTTGGGCTACCTGGATAAGCGGAAACACCGGTGGGGTTGATGCGCATGGGCATGGTATTGACCTGGATGCTGCCGGCAATATATATACTACCGGAAGGTACGGTAACAACATGATAACTGTAGGCGCTTTTCAACCTTCTTATGTGGGCAGCTACGACACGTATGTAGCCAAGTATATTGAACCAGCAGTTCCGGGAGGTGCAGGGCAACGAGTTTGGCAAACTTACATGGGTACCACCGCAGTTGATAATCCATATGCAATGAGCGTAGGTCCTGATGG